>JAFYAT010000125.1 GCA_017540585.1 Bacteroidaceae bacterium
CAAACATGTTCATCCAGCCAACTGAGGAAGAACTTGCTAACTTCGAGCCAAACTTCGTTATCTACAACGCTTCTAAGGCTAAGGTAGAGAACTACAAGGAGCTCGGTCTTAACTCTGAGACTTGTGTTGCTTTCAACACAACTTCACGTGAGCAGGTTATCATCAACACTTGGTACGGTGGTGAGATGAAGAAGGGTATGTTCTCTATGCAGAACTACTACCTCCCACTCCAGGGAATCGCTTCAATGCACTGTTCTGCTAACTGCGATATGAACGGTGAGAACACAGCTATCTTCTTCGGTCTTTCTGGTACAGGTAAGACTACTCTCTCTACAGACCCTAAGCGTAAGCTCATCGGTGATGACGAGCACGGATGGGATGATGAGGGCGTATTCAACCTCGAAGGTGGTTGCTATGCTAAGGTTATCAACCTCTCTAAGGAGAATGAGCCAGACATCTACGGAGCTATCAAGCGTAACGCTCTCCTCGAGAACGTAACAGTAGATGCTAACGGTAAGATTGACTTCAACGATAAGTCAGTTACTGAGAACACTCGTGTATCTTACCCAATCAACCACATCAAGAACATCCAGCCAGGTTCATCTGCACCAGCTGCTAAGAACGTTATCTTCCTCTCAGCTGACGCATTCGGAGTTCTTCCTCCAGTATCAATCCTTACTCCAGAGCAGACTCAGTACTACTTCCTTTCTGGATTCACAGCTAAGCTTGCTGGTACAGAGCGTGGTATCACAGAGCCAACTCCAACATTCTCTGCTTGCTTCGGTCAGGCATTCCTCGAGCTTCACCCAACAAAGTATGCTGAGGAGCTCGTTAAGAAGATGAAGAAGTCAGGTGCTAAGGCATACCTCGTAAATACTGGTTGGAACGGTACAGGTAAGCGTATCTCTATTCCAGATACTCGTGGTATCATCGACGCTATCCTCGATGGTTCTATCCTCAAGGCTGAGACTAAGAAGATCCCTATGTTCGACTTCGAGGTTCCAACAGCTCTTCCAAACGTAAACCCAGCAATCCTCGACCCACGCGACACTTATGCTTCTGCATCTGAGTGGGAGCTTAAGGCTAAGGATCTTGCTGCACGTTTCATCAAGAACTTTGCTAAGTACACTACTAACGAGGCTGGTAAGGCTCTCGTTGCAGCTGGTCCACAGCTCTAATAGAGTACTTAACTTGACAATATTAAGGCGACATCCAATTTTGGATGCCGCCTTTTTTTTGTATTAGAAATTGATTTTATAGGATTAAACTAAAAATATCATAGTATATATTTTAAGCATAAATTACCATTAATTTGCCACGAATTATCATGAATATAAATTTCTATATTATCGAAATCTATTCATGAAAATTAAATTGTTATGTAAAAATATTAATGATCATTCGTGGCAAATTAATGGTAATTCGTGTAAAAAATAATATTGTATAAAGTTATTCTTAAATCATATCATAAGAACTAAAATAAAAAAAATTATAGAAAAATTTATACCTTTTTTCCATTTGCAATTGAGTTGCATTTATTAGTTCGTACCTTTGCAGCATAATTTTAATAGAAGTAGTAAATAGTAGTCAAATGAAGTAATAAGAAGTAAATAGACAAGACATTCGTCCTTTTACTACTCTTTATTTCTTTTAACTTCCATTTTACTCCAAAAAACTAAAAAGTATGAAAGAAATATTTGATTTGATTAATGAGATGTCCCCATTCCTTTTGTTGGGATTTCTTTTGGCAGGATTGATGCATTCATTTGTGCCTAATACATTATATACACGTTATCTGTCACGTAATAGTATTAAGTCGGTAATATATTCTGCGCTCTTCGGAGTACCGCTTCCTTTATGTTCATGTGGTGTAATACCAACAGCCATGTCTTTGCGTCGTGAAGGCGCTTCTAAGGGCTCTGTAGTGTCTTTCCTTGTATCTACTCCGCAGACAGGCGTAGATTCCATCATAGCAACTTATTCGCTTATGGGACTTCCTTTTGCCATTCTTCGTCCTATAGTAGCATTTGTGACAGCTATCTTTGCAGGTCAGATGGTTAATGTGTTTGATGATGATACTGCTGTTGAGGTAAAGGAAATAAAGGAAACACATAATCACGAGCATCATTCATTTATGTATAAGATAAAGGAGGCACTTGAATATGCTTTCTTAGACATGATGGAAGATATAGGTAAATGGCTTGTTATAGGTCTTGTTGTTGCAGGACTTATTACAGTACTTGTTCCTGACAGTTTCTTTGAAGTATTCAAGGATAACTCACTATTGAGTATATTGTTCGTATTGTTATTTAGTATTCCTATGTACCTTTGTGCCACAGGTTCTATTCCTATTGCCGTAGCACTTATGCTCAAGGGACTTACTCCTGGTGCTGCACTTGTATTGCTCATGGCAGGACCAGCATCAAATATGGCATCTATATTGGTTATAAACAAGGTACTTGGACGTAAAACATTGATTATTTATCTTCTTACCCTTATCTGTGGTGCAATAGTATTTGCATTGGGAATAGATAACCTCCTTCCTCGTGAATGGTTCGTACCTAACATAGCAGCAGCTCATGGCGATTGTTGTGACGAAGGTTCATCTTGGTTCTCCATTGGATGTACAATCTTGATGTGTATATTGCTCATTAATGCCTTTATAAATAAATATAGAGGTAAGTCACATTGCCATTGTCATGACCATGGATGTGAATGTGGTGAAGACCATTGTGAATGTGACTGTGAGGATGATGAGACATTATTATTCCATATTAAGGGAATGAACTGTAACCATTGTCGTACGAATGCTGAGAAGGCTTTATTGAGTGTATCTGGTGTAGAGTCAGCATCTGTCATACTTGAAGGTGGCAGTGCTAATGTAACAGGACATGATGTAGATAAGTCAGCCATTGCTTCTGCCTTGAGTGACTTAGGCTTTGAGGCGGAATTCTGATAATCCTTAAAGTAGGATTTTTTAAACGAAAATTTAGAAAATTAAAGAAAATTTATTTTAATCTAAAGTTTATTATTTATGCGTTCCGATATTAACCGAAGGCATAGATTTGAAATTAAAGTTTTAACATTAGAAAAATTTTCTTTAATTTTCTAAATTTTCGTTTTATTAAAAAACTCTCTGCCATAATGTCATAACAAAACAGGACTAAATGTCAATAAGTGTGCCATAATGTGAATAATATCACTTATGGCATTCTTTTTGTATATGCTATGGGTGTGCAAGATTACACCACAAGCGTAGTGATGCACAGCTTACACTTGAATAATATTAACATTAAAATAGGAGATTAAACTATGAACATTCAACCATTAGCAGACAGAGTTCTTGTTCTTCCTGCACCAGCAGAAGAGAAGACAGTTGGAGGTATTATCATTCCTGACACAGCAAAGGAAAAGCCACTTCAGGGCGAAGTAGTTGCCGCTGGTAACGGAACTAAGGATGAGGAGATGATCCTCAAGGTTGGTGACAAGGTACTTTATGGCAAGTATTCTGGTACTGAAATCGAGTACGAGGGTGTCAAGTATCTTATGATGCGTCAGTCTGACGTTCTTGCAATCTTAAAATAATAATGCCACGTGACCCATAAAGGGGACGGCATGCAGATAAGATTTATAAATAGTTTTCTTTCATTTGCTTTATTATCATTATTCATGATGATAAAATTGTAAATGGTTAAATAGTAAATAAAATTATGGCTAAAGATATTATTTTCAATATAGAGGCTCGTGAGCAGTTAAAGAAGGGTGTTGATCAGCTTGCAAATGCAGTAAAGGTAACACTTGGTCCTAAGGGACGTAACGTAATCATCGAAAAGAAGTTTGGTGCTCCACACATCACTAAGGATGGTGTGACAGTAGCTAAGGAGATTGAACTCTCTGACGCATTCCAGAACACAGGTGCACAGCTTGTTAAGTCAGTAGCATCTAAGACTGGTGATGATGCAGGTGATGGTACAACAACTGCTACAGTACTTGCTCAGAGCATCTGCTCTAACGGTCTCAAGAACGTAGCCGCTGGTGCTAATCCAATGGACCTTAAGCGCGGTATTGACAAGGCTGTTGCTAAGGTTGTTGAGCATATCAAGGCTCAGAGCGAGCAGGTAGGCGACAACTATGACAAGATTGAACAGGTTGCTACAGTATCTGCCAACAACGATGGCGAGATAGGTAAGCTCATTGCTGATGCAATGAAGAAGGTTTCAAAGGATGGTGTCATCACTATCGAGGAGGCTAAGGGTCGTGAGACAACTATCGGTGTCGTTGAGGGTATGCAGTTTGACCGTGGTTATCTCTCTCCATACTTTGTTACTAATACAGAGAAGATGGAATGCGAGATGGAGAACCCACTCATCCTTATCTATGACAAGAAGATTTCTAACCTTCAGGAGTTCCTTCCAATCCTCAACCCAGCTGCACAGACAGGACGTCCAATCCTCGTCATTGCTGAGGATGTAGAGTCAGAGGCTCTTACTACACTCGTAGTTAACCGTCTCCGTGCTCAGCTCAAGATTTGTGCTGTCAAGGCTCCAGGATTTGGCGACCGTCGTAAGGCTATGCTCGAGGATATCGCAATCCTTACAGGTGGTGTAGTTGTATCAGAGGAGAAGGGCTTGAAGCTTGAGCAGGCTACTATCGAGATGATGGGTTCTGCTGAGAAGGTTACTATCTCTAAGGATAACACTACTATCGTAGGTGGTAAGGGTAAGAAGGAACTTATCCAGGAACGTATCAACCAGATTAAGAACGAAATCAAGAATTCTACATCTGACTATGATAAGGAGAAGCTTCAGGAGCGTCTCGGTAAGCTCTCTGGTGGTGTAGCTGTTCTCTATGTAGGTGCTGCATCAGAGGTAGAGATGAAGGAGAAGAAGGATCGTGTTGACGATGCTCTCTGCGCTACACGTGCTGCTATTGAGGAAGGAACTATTCCTGGTGGTGGTGTTGCTCTTATCCGTGCTATCGAGTGCCTCGAAGGACTTGAGGGTGAGAATGCAGATGAGACAACTGGTATCAAGATTATCAAGCGTGCAATCGAGGAGCCACTCCGTCAGATTGTAGAGAACGCTGGTCTTGAGGGTTCAGTAGTTGTTGAGAAGGTACGTAACCAGAAGGGTGACTTCGGTTACAATGCTCGTAAGGATACATACGAGAACCTTCGTGAGTCAGGTATCATCGACCCAGCTAAGGTTACTCGTGTAGCTCTTGAGAACGCAGCATCTATCGCTGGTATGTTCCTTACTACAGAGTGTGTAATCTGTGATGCTAAGGAAGATAAGCCAGAGATGCCAATGGGTGCTCCAGGCATGGGTGGCATGATGTAATAGTAAAAGAAGCTTTACATAATCATAAAAATGAAGAGGAACAGGATTTCGGTCTTGTTCCTCTTTTTTTGTTGATGAAAAACCATTATATTTGCATAGAAATAAACTAATACGATAAGTCTATGGATAAAATCAACTTTGACAATTTACCTTCAAACTACTCCGTTTGTACATTTGCCGATTGTCCGTTGGCATCAACCTGCCTTCATCAGTTGGCATACTATGAGCTTGCTGGTCGTACTGATTTCTTACGACTAATAAGCCCTCGTTTATGTTCCAAGGATGAGAAGTGTTCTCGCTATCGTGACAATATGCCACAGCGTTATGCACGTGGATTTACCAAGATGCAAGACCATATGCTTACCACCCAGTTCCGCAGGTTCAAGATTTTGATGATGAGCAGATATCCACGTAGCACATACTATGCTTTGCGTAGTGGAAGGGTACTTTTGTCTCCAAAGGAACAGAACTACATCCTTGGTGTCTTACGCAAAATAGGAATAACGGAAGACCTGAAATTTGACAGTTATGAGGATACTGTTGTATTTGATGAATAACAATTACTTACAGTGTTAAGATTTCTTACGCTTATTAGACAAGTGTCTAATGCCCATTAGACACTTATCTAAAAGGCGTTAGACAGTTGTCTAATCGCCTATAGACTTTTTAGTAAGTGAGCCAAGACCTACTGACGATGGTTATTATGAGAGTTGTATTGTAGGATCTGAGAATATCCTAATAGAATGTATAACTTATTACAACAGGCATTTAACGCTCATTAAGTAGTCGTTAAATGCCTGTTAAACGTTGTTTGAACATTGTTTGAAGACTGCTCAAAAGCTGTTCAATCCTCAAATGGGATTTCGAGTTGGGCATCACCAAGGAGGTTAAAGGTCATGCGGTGGTATGGCGTTGTGCCATGTTCCTTGATTCCTTTACGATGAGCCTTGGTAGGATAGCCTGCATTCTTGTCCCAACCATAGAAAGGATATTCGTTGTGAAGCTCCTTCATATAGTCATCACGGTATGTCTTGGCAAGAATACTTGCGGCTGCAATGCTTAGATACTTGCCATCACCCTTCACAATCGTCGTGTGAGGCACTTTATTTCCGTCAGCGTCCTTGTATTCATAGAAACGGTTTCCGTCGATTAGGAGCGCTTCTGGACGTGTTTTAAGCCCATCTATTGCACGGTGCATGGCTGTGATGCTTGCTTTGAGTATGTTTATCTTGTCTATCTCCTCTGCTGTGACTATTCCGAGACTCCATGCAATGGCGTCACTTTCTATCTCTTCACGCAAGGCATAGCGTTGCTTTGCGGTGAGTTGTTTTGAGTCATTAAGCTTGTCGTTGTGATAGTCCTTAGGGAGGATTACTGCAGCTGCATACACACTTCCTGCAAGACATCCTCTTCCTGCCTCGTCACATCCTGCCTCGATGAGGTCTTTGTTTAAGTATGGTAGTAACACTTTGATGAGTTTTTAAGTTTTTGAGTTTTTGAGTTTTTAAGTTTTTAAGTTTGTGAGTTTTTGGTTCTTAAGTTTTTAAGTTCTTGAGTTTATGAATTTAATATAAAAACTTCTGCACGAGAACTAAAAAACTTAAAAACTCACAAACTTAAAAACTTATCAACCAATTCCTTCATACCCTCTGATGCACCCTTCTTGATGTGTGTTATGCCTAGTCGTCTGTCATAGTTCACATCCTTTGGGTCGATGAGGTATATCTTGCAATGACTGTTGGTGTATGAGAGAAGTCCTGCTGCAGGATATACATTGAGTGAAGTGCCTATGACTACGAGTATGTCTGCCTTGTTCACTTCCTCTATTGCTGGTTCTATCATTGGCACGCTTTCGCCAAACCATACGATGAATGGACGTAGCTGACTGCCATCCTTTGCCTTGTCACCCATCTTGATGTCAAGGTGGTCATTTGGAAGTGTGACGATGCAATTAGGGTCATTAGGATTCTTTGATGATGTAGCCTTCATGAGTTCACCATGAAGATGAATGATATTCGTACTTCCTGCCACTTCGTGAAGGTTATCTACGTTCTGTGTAATGACAGTTACGTCATATCTATCCTCAAGACTTGCTACGAGTTTATGTCCTTCATTAGGCTTTACTGTGAGCAACTGATGACGACGTTCGTTGTAGAAGTTCTGTACCAATTCAGGGTCTCTCATATATCCCTGAATACTTGCTACAGCCTCTACTGGATACTTCTCCCATAAGCCGTCACTATCGCGGAATGTGCTTATACCGCTCTCTGCTGACATTCCTGCACCAGTAAGGAAAACTAATTTCTTCATATCGTTTATGTTTTTGACTTTGTGACAAAAGTATGAATAATAATTGATATTTTGGTGATGAGTGTAAAAAATTATTTATCTTTGCGACGAAAAATTTCAACATACATATCATTAATCAAAACAACCATTATTAAAATAATTTTGCACACCTACTTATGAAATATATATTAACCATATTATCATCGATGCTCTTTAGTGCTTCGTATGCCCAGCAATGGGGAGTTACGGAGCATCCTCGCTTTGTGAGGACTGATAGAATGCATGTGGTAAGGCAGAAGGTTCAAGCAGATGACATCATGACAGCTGATGTGCGTAGCAGGTCAGTATATATAAGTATATCCGGAATCTTACCAAGTGAGGTTAAGCCTCTGTTGGCAAAGACTAATCTGTGGCATCAGTATGAGCTTCCATATAAACGCTTTACTCCTGTGATTGAAGGTCAGCACTGCCCTACTGGCTGTATAGCCCTTGCCATGTCGCAGGTGATGCACTATTATCGTTATCCTGGGCGTGGTATTGGCAGCAACCAGTATATAGACAGTCTCGGATGTAAGGAAACGCTATATTCAGACTTTTCATCTCATGTGTATGACTGGAACAATATGCTCTATGAGTATGACCATACAGAATATAACGATGTTCAGGCAGATGCAGTTGCAAGACTTCAGTATGATTGTGGAATTAGTGTCAATATGCGTTACGGTAAGGATGAAAGCGGAGCGACGTCTGTTAGCCAGCCTATTTCGCTCGTAAAGTATTTCGGTTATGACAAGGGTGCTCAGATATACTACCGTGACTTCTACACATACGATGAGATTGTACAGATGCTAAAGAATGAGCTTGCCAATAAGAGACCTGTTCTCATATCAGCTGTAAACACTTATAACAGTCATGCTTTCCTGATAGATGGATATAACGAGGATGATGAGTTTCACATCATGTTTGGCAATCCTGATGGTCAAGGTGACAACTGGGCAACCATTACTGATATGACGGCTGATGATTCAAATTATGGTAAAGGCACTCCTGAGAATGGATTCAACATACTACAGTCATTCATTCTTGGCATACAACCAAAGACAAAGGATTCGGACAAGAACGAAAGACACTTGTTTGTGTTCAAAGATATTTCTGCATTGACAAAGGACGCAGGCAGGAACAGTTCATTTACCATAGCCACTAATGACTTGTGTAATGTGGGTTGCAATATGCACAATGACTCTGTGTCGTTGATGCTCGTTAAGAACAACCAGCCTATCCATCCTCTATACACTTACTCGCATGAGTTCCTGCTTGAGGAATTGGAAGACACTACTTACAGCGACACGATAAGCATCACTTTCCCTAAGAGCGTTGCCATTGGTAACTATAAGATTGTTCCTATGTACAAGGATAATGGAAAGTGGATGGAGGCACGCACATGTGTTGGTACTCCAAACTATCTTCTTGCTGATGTCCGTAATGATGGTATCACGCTTTCTTCCGACACGGCAAATACAGCATACCTGACTCTTGAGAGCATCGTTGCTCCTGACTTAATGTTCAACGGTAGGCCAAATGACTTTAGGATAACGCTCAAGAATCACAATGCAGAGATATGCGGACGCTTATACATTGAATTGGAACCAATGTTTGAGGGAAGCAGAAGCTGCTATCTTCAGCGTCATGGAGTGAATATGTCAAAGGATGAAGAGAAGGTATTTCACTATTGTGCTTCAAAGAACTGGGTTCCAAAGCTCGGTAAGTACAAGGTACACATATATTATGAATCCAATCTCTTTGCTGACGAACTCATAGAGCTGGATATGCCAGAAGAGGTGATTATAGATTTCATAGATAGGTCACAGATTGAGATTGCAGCAGTTGAAAATTAAGAATTAAGAGTTAAAAATTAAGATTTTTTGAAGAATTCAACATAGTTTAAAAAGAGTTGTGAGGTTATATGGTACATCTACCGTATAACCTCACAATCGTATTTATAATATCTGTCTAACCGTAAAAACCGTCTACCCTCACATAAAAATCTACTTCAGTCCGAAACAGAGTCGCACCCATTGTATTGGTATCCGTTCTACCACCTTGCAAATAAGCACTGGGAACAGAATGCCTGAAATTATATTCAGTAAATAGAAAGGCACTATCATGTTCGGAGTACCGAACCGTGGCCATAATATCAGTTCGACGAAAGCCTGAAAGGCGATACCGAACATATAAATCTGAAACACATACTTGCGCCATGCGCTGCACAATTGTGGAACAATTCTGTCAAGCCATAGTCCGATTGTTACCATAGTTGCAATGCCAAGAAATTGATGTAACAATAGCAGCAAGTCACATTCATAAGGCACGAAGAACATCCCTATATGCAGCAATACTACCACCAATGCCACCTTGTAATTGCGCAGATACTGCCACCACTGATAATGGAAAGCCACTACACCGAGGTAAAAATAAGGCAGATACTTATTGACCGTGAAAATATAAAACCAATTATGACTGACTGGTGCCGTGAAGTCGAATATATAAAGCACAACAACCAATAAACCAAATAAGGCGGCTCGCCATTGTTTCTGTATTGCCAAACTGTATATAGGATACAACGACATAAGCACCAGTAGTTCCATCATATACCAGCGGTGTGGCCAAGGCATATCGTCGCAAGTAACGAGTGAAAGCAGAAAGGTCTGCACTGTTACAGGATGTGGATGCTTGACAAATCCATTAAATACAATCTGAGAAAGACAACCTATTATCGTGCAAAACAATAATGGCACACCTACCCTCACTATCTTATCAAGATAAAGACGACCTGTTCCCCATCCCTTGGCGATACGGGTATAATATAGCAATGCGCCACTTACAAAGATGAAAGTGGGCATTCGCATAGTATTAAACAGATTATAGATATCGGAGATGAAAGTATAGTTCTGGTGCGTGCTGAAGTCCTGCATACGGACATGGTACATCACCACCAATGTGATGGTAATTCCTCTCACGATAGAGAGCCAATTAAGCCGCTGTGCTGCACCAGCATTTGTATTGTCTTGCATAATAAATTATCTCATGTGGAAAAATGCCTTGTTTCAGAAAAGTAGCTTTATCTTACAATAAGTATCTTTGTGCAAGCACCTTCCTTTCCGTTCTCATCTGTACAGAGAACATAGAAGATGCCTGACCCACATTTCTTGCCTGAGTCATAACAGCAGTTCCATGTGAACATACCGCCTTCGCTCTTGCCAGTATAGACAAGTTTGCCAGCAGCACTTACTACCCTTACGTCAGAGTTGTACATAAGTCCTGTGACTTTTACATCTCCATTGTATTCTGGTCTTACAGGGTTAGGATAAACCTTGAGTGTGCTGTCATCCATACTGTCTGAAGGGTCAGTGGCATTACCCATGTATGAACATAGACCCATGTATGTGGCAAAGAATACTTCACCTGTCTTTCCGTTTATGGCAATATCATTTATATTGTCTGAGATAAGTGGTGAGTTATCTTTGGTAAAATGCTCTATTATCTCTTGTCCGTCAGCACTTATGAGATACACACCGTTGTCTGCTGTTCCTATCCATTTACGGTTTCCACCATCAACGGTTATACACTTTATCTCTACACCTGAGAGAAGATAGTCGGCAAGGTTAGTTCCGTCGTTTCGTGCAATCTTAATCTGTGTGAGGGTGTTTGTACCGCTAAGAAGTTTGTCGGTATCGTATGACACAAACAGACCCTGGTCGTTACCCATCCATACATTACCATCCACATCCTCTGTGGCACACCACCATACGTTTGGAGCTATCGGGTTGCCATCCTGATTGTTGAATTTGGAAATGAACACTTCCTTGTCATCCTTCTGAGTATTGATAGTACCGTTGGTATCTATAATCAATAATCCTGCCTGAGAAGACACATTGTTCACAGAACTTGGATTAGTTGTTCTACGACTATTTATCCAAACATATCCTTTGGAGTCTATTACCGTTTTATCCACAGTAGCATAGTACTCTATGTTCTTGTTCTTATAGCCTATCCACTTACCATCCTTGGTGAGGATATGAACGATGGTATCAACAGCACTACTTAGCATCCACAGATTACCGTCCTTGTCATATTCCAGTCCTGCCATACGTAGATATAAATATGGATATTTGTCATTTGGCAATATGGTCTTGAGTGGAGAGTTTTCCAAATTATGATGCTTGTATAACTTCATGTTCTTGAATTCGTATAAACCTCCATACTTGGAACTTAAGAAATGATGGTTGGCATCATTTGGGTCTTGGATTACATCTGTAATATTTCTGAAGCAATTACTGCTGATTGAGTTTAATGCATCCTTTTCCTCAAACGCTTTCCACTTACCATCTTCATATATCATTGCAGTACCTTTGTAACTTGATTCTGGGTAATACCAGTTACCTCCAGCCACAAGCAGGCGGTCATTGACGAAGCGTAGCTTGTAGGCATAGTTACGCAAAGGACTGTCAGGAACAATCTTTGATACGAGCTTCTGTGCAGTAGTATCGTTTATGTTCTCATCTATAGCATTGGCATAGTCCTTGCTGTTCTTCAACTCGTCCTTGGTACATAGTTTCCAGTTCACGATATCAAGCAGGTTGTCTGCCTTACTGCCTGCATATATACCATTCTTTGTTGTAGCATATATGGAGTCGTTGCTTATCCTTGTATCAGTTATGGTCTTGTTGAGCAGATACAGATTCTCGTAGTAATGTTCGTTGAGATTTATTACTATCAATCCTGTGTTTGAAGATATATAAGCCTTGTTGCCGTATATTCCGACCTTATTGATGGTCTTGTCCTGCAAAGCCTTGTTCTTGTACTCGGGCAGGTTGTGTATATAGCCATTGAGGTACATGATATCTATATTACCATTTGAATACACGATGATGATGCTCCTCGATTCCTTGCTATAAGCTATATCGTAGATGCCGTGGTCGCTCAAGGCATTTGTCTTGTCGTATGTTCCTATGCTTGAGTCCTCGCTGTCATAGACATAAAGGTTATTGTTATCGTACATCTGCTCACCCTTATTGAGGTCACCATTGGCGAGTGTATAGTATTGTGAACCTATCTTTATAGCCTTAGTAGCATTATGGAATGAGCCATATATCTTCCAGTCACTATCCTCTGCATATATGCTTGTAGAGAACAGTGAGAATGGAACTAAAGCCATAATTATGTTTCTAAATAACTTTCTCATAATGTATTAAACGTAAGTATTCATCTATTTATTGCCTTAACCATTCGGTCATTTCCAAACTGGTCTTGGCGAAGTTCTATGTCAGAGTAACCGAGGTGAGTGAGCATATCCACTGTTTCCTTGCCGAAGCGACGGTTAATCTCGAAGAACAGCATACCGTCATTCATGAGCAGCTCCTTTCCTATTTCTGCTATCTTGCGGTAGAAGAGCAATGGGTCAGAGTCAGGAACGAACAAAGCAATGTGTGGCTCATAGTCGAGCACATTGTTTTCCATATCCTCAGATTCCGAGTTGCAGATGTATGGAGGATTGCTGAATATGCAACAGTACTCTCCCCTATCTTTGTCCGTAGGCATGAAGTTGAGTACATCAACCTTGCGGAACGCTACATTTACGCCATTCTTCTTGGCATTATCTGTGGCAATGCTGAGAGCATCATCACTTATGTCCCACGCCTCCACGGTTGCTTCTGTATTCTTGGCAACTGATATGGCAATACATCCAGAACCAGTACCAATATCAAGAATTTTGCCTGTTACGGCTTTTTCCCCATTAAGACTGCTGATTCCCCACTCCACCAGTTCTTCGGTCTCTGGACGCGGAATAAGAGCTCCTTTTGCTATATTGAACGTCAATCCGTAGAAATCAGTCTCGCCTATCACGTATTGTACAGGTTCACCTTGCGCTACCCTATTGGCAGCTTCCATGATTAGATTTTCAGTTTCCTTGGGTATTTCGTCCCCCATCAGGACCTTCATCTTATCCATTCCTGCCAGCTTCTCAAACAGAAGAAAGGTGATGGCTGTTGCCTCATTCTCTTCTGTCACGGAAGACAATAGATTCTTTACCGACCGATAGTTCATGGATTTATCGTTGTTCCTTTTTTATTTAAGTTTTAACTTGTTTATTTTGTAGTTAAATGGAGTAAGAAGGAGTAAATAGAAGTAAAAAGACGATAGTCTGTTCGTCGATTTGTTCTAACATAGTAACGTCTTTTTACTCCATTTTATTTCTTTTTACTTCTCTTTACTACTAAAAGTGAAGCGCTAATTTATAATTTTGAATTCTTAATTCTGAATTTTCTTAACTGTTCCGTCGTTTTCCCTGACGATGTTGATACCCTTCTTAGGTTCAGAGATGCGAGTACCATCAATATAGAATATATCTGTTGTGACGTTATGGTCATTGCTCTTGACATCATCTATGCCTATGACATCATTCACGATACCCATGTTCCAGAGTTCCCATCTACCTATTACGCTGTAGTCGTTGGCAAATACTCCCTTCTTGCTGATACCAATCTTAACAGGTCCTGACTCCTTGAGCTCAAACACAAGTTCGTTGAGATAATAACCCTTGTCGAAGTACTGAACAGAACTTGATGTACTGTTAGGAATATACTTGCCATTGCTGAACTGTATGCAGTCCTCTTCACTCTCTGGAGTATCACTTGCTCCTTCAGTAAGATTCATGATAGAGGTAGTATATGTCTCAGATGGTGTAGTGGCATACAATGTAGCAAGATGAGTATTTAGGCTGTCGCTGATATGCTTTACCTCCTCATTATAGTAGCCGGCACGATAGTAGCCATATACTGTTACCTTGTACTTACCCTTCTTCAGTCCATATATGGTTTGGTTAAGTTCGTACTCAGAACGGTTGTATGAAACTGTATTGAGCTTATATCCGTTCATGGCAGTTGATGTCCATGCGTTAATGTTCATATCGTTGAGGCTACCCTCTTCTGGCGCAAAGTCATTGTTGATAATAAGGTCGGAGTAATTCACTGGATTGTCCTCACTACCTTCTTCATAACCGTATCTTTTTGCAAGCACTATTGACTCATATATCTTTGCAATGCTTTCCTTTGCCTTTGCATTGGTGAGTTCATGCCTGTTCAACTGGGATGATATGTTGAAGTATATCTCCCTGAGTGTTTTCTTTGTGTTCTCGTCAGCCTTGCTTTCCTCTATTGTTGTGTACAGAAGATTCACGGCATATTCAAGTTTGTTGTACAAGCTGTTTCCTTCAATCACATTGTCAATACTGTTCTTGAGATTGATAAGTTCCTCAAATGGGTCATCTTCTTGGTTGGCAAATGTGATGGCATAGTTTAATGCGTCCTTCTCTGCTACTCCGCAATATGAATTATCAAATACTTCCTTGGCGTAAGGAATGGTATGTGTAATGGCTTCTGCCAATGCCTCTGGATTCTTGTTGTAATACTTCAGACTTACTCCACCTGCCCAGATGGCACTTCCTTCCACAAGACGGTTCTTGTTCTTGATGCCTATTCTGAGTTTGCCGTCAGTAACAAGACCATACACCTTGAGACTGTATTTACCCTTGTTGAACAATTCAGATGCTTCTTCGCCTGTGCTTATGTTTCCACAGAGCACGTTTTCCTCAAATGAATTGAGGTATATCACAGCATTTGCCTTGCTGATGTTCTCTACGTTGTATTCATTGCCAGGTCTGAATACGGCATTGATGTCCATCTCATAGAGACCATTCTGGAGATTTGTCAACTCCTGATACACGTCGCATACCATGTTCCATGCCTCAAATACAGGGAATAGTTCAGTATTACCTGCTGGCCACTTCGGACCTGTTGTTGATATCCATCCGTTATCTTCGTTGAACTTAGGATTCTTAATGAGTTTGGTACAGTCATTTCCATCTTCAAGTATTGAAGCGTAGGCATCATCATAAAGCTTGTCAAGATACTCCTTCTCTTCCAATATCTCATCAAGAGTGAGGTCAAGGGCATGGAGAATGAATGTAGCATTACCATTACCATTGAATCCTAATGGTTCTTCCTTTCCGTTTATGTATTTGTCAAGTAAATCTACTGACTCATTTGTTATAGACTGCATTGTGAGCCACATGCCTGCATTGGTGTATGAAGCAACGTATGCTTCGTAGGCAGAAGTACTGCTCAGGAGATTTTCAATCGCCCTCTTGTAGTCGTTGAGATACGTTCTTATCTCGTCTATTGTAGTGGCGTTATCCAGATTCTTGATTGCAGCCTTGTACTCGTTATAGTGTTCGTTGCTGTAGTATGTTATCTCGCCATTCTCTATGATGCTTGTGTAGTCCTTGTTGTGGCTTACGTATGCATCAGCCATCTTCTTGTATGCCTCGAAGGAGTTGCCGAGGTAATAGAGATTGACATTGTCAAGTCCTACCCAGTTGGCATTTGAGTTGATGAGTCTTAGTCCGAATGTAAGTTCCTTGTTGGTTGCTATTGTCATCACCTCTGTTGGTCTGTCTATGTCTATGACAGAAGGTTTGACATAGGTAGTATCGTTACCGGCAAAAGCAACTGTTGTAAGTGAATCTGTAGTGAAAGCAAGTGATGAGAACATATATACTCCTTCTGGAATATCTGTTACCTTGGCATATATGCTTCCGTTGCCAAGTGCCTCGTCATTCCAGTTCTCAAGATGATAACCTGTAATATTGATATCCTTTGCAGCAGTGACATTGACCTGCTTGTTCTTGGCATTGCTATCTATTGTCCATCCCTTATACTGCTTGTCTGTGAATGTCTGTTCCACGCTGTCTATGATACAGAGTATCTCTGCAGGGGCATCCACGCTTGCGTTTGCAAACTTTATTCTCTTGATTTCCTCCTTGAGCTTGAGGTTTGCTTCAATGATGTCTTCCTTTGGCGTGAAGTTGTGTTCGTATGCAAAGGTAGCATCGAACATCACTTCCTCATCTATACCCTCAACGTCCTTTGCCAACTCAAGTGTCTTGCCAAGGGCAAGTGCTTCGTTATATTGGATAAGTTTATCTATGTAGTTCTTGTATTCTTTTTCGCTTACTATATACCATGTTGACTGGAATGTCACAGGATTGAATCCTTCTGATGCTTCTGTGACATTGCAGCAATAAATACGTGTATCTTCCTTTTCTGGGATTATGCCTAAGTATGTATTTGGATAATCTGTCTTATTGTATGTTTCGTTCTTGTTGGATAAGCCGATTCTGAAAGTACCATCTTCATTCTTGTCAATGGTAAACATGTAGTTCTTGTTCTCATCCATCGTGCCATCCATATATATGTCGATTAGATTTTCTACGAACATATAACCTTTCTGGCCAGCATTGTTTCCGTTCTCTATATCGTTGATGATATAGTATGACTCACCGTCCCAGTTATTATCTATAATACTGAGGTCAAAGTATATTTTGCTACCATGTTTTTCGGATATGCTGGCACGTGTTCCCCACTCGTTTCCGCCTGTGAGAAATCCATTTGCTTCCATGTTGTAGAGGTAGCAACCTGTATCTATGCTCATTTGTCCTATTGCTGGTGGAGCTGGTTTAACCCACTGGGCAAATGAGCACATACTTGTACTTATCGAAATGGCAAAAATGAGTAATCTGTTCATAAATTATCAATATACATGTAAGAAATTCTGAAAATATTGCGAACTGTACGGTTGAATTTTATCCCCCCACGGAGCCACGGAGAGCACAGAGTTTTTTTCTTAATACTCTGATTTGTTTAGAGTTCTCAGAGGTCGCATGTGCTCCATTGAGGGCACGGAGGAAGACCCACCCTATCCCTC
>JAFYAT010000126.1 GCA_017540585.1 Bacteroidaceae bacterium
CCAGTTAAAAAAACATGGTAAAAACCAAATAAAATCAAAAAAAACATGTTTTTTCTTGTTTTTGTTCTGTTTCTTGACTGTTTTTTTAATATGCACCTTTGTGCAAAACTACAACCATACAGTTCGAAATAATTTATGAAAAATTCGTGGCAAATTCATGATAATTCGTGTCTAAAAAAAAACACAAACACTATGAAGAAGGAATTTGTATCAAAACAGGATTTGGGAGTGGCATACTTCCCAGACACTGATTTGCGTTATGCACGTCAAAAGCTATGTGAAATCATACATGACGACCATAAGCTGATGGCTCGTCTGACGAAAACGGGCTACAGGAAGAAGTCCAAGTACCTAAGTCCTATTTAGTTAGAGCTGATATTTGAGCGTTTAGGCAAGCCATTTTGAGCGATGTCGGGGGATTTTTCAGAATTTTTTAGGGAATTTTTAGGGAGTGTAATCCTGTATAATACAGAAATATACGCCACATTTTTGATACAAAGGGGAAATTACATATATTAAACCTTTATACACGTACGCGTATGAGGAAGAATATATTTATTATTTTTCCATTATGGGTGGTACTATCAGCATCTTTCGTATGTGAATCAGACAGATAAGTGGTGTGAAAATTTCCCTAAAATGCTCTTTTTTTTTTACACGGACAAAAAAATAATAGCGGTTTTTCTTGGCATATTAGTATATAAATCATACATTTGACTCGTTAACTAACCTGATACGAAAACGGCCATGAATACCAACGGAGGTTTGAGAGCTGTCACCGCCCGGGAGATACGTGATAACCTTGAATTGTTTCTTTCCCTTGCCGAGCAAGGCAAGGTGTTTGTCTGTGATGATGCTGTGGGGTCGCTTCCCGACAGCCTGTGCACTCCTTCATCATCTCCGATATGTGGAGGAGTTCCGAAAGCTCGGCAACAAGGCCGACATCGGCAACTGGGTGGTGGATAGAATAAAACGAAAAAAACGAATGAAAAATTATTCTTTTTCCATATAAAGTTGTATATTTGCAAAAGGATTATGTTTTTCTAAGAAAAACAAAGATAAAGGGTAAAACATAAAAAAGATATATTTTGAAATACGAAAATACATTCAAAGCGATAGACCAAATCCTGTGGAAGGAACAGGGATGCGGTAGCGAGTTGGACTATCTGGAGCAGAAATCATGGATGCTGTTCTTGAAGTACCTCGACGACCTTGAAACGGAACGTGAGGACGAAGCAGAGCTTGAAGGCAAGACCTACAAGCGACTGGTGTCTGGCTACTATCGCTGGAGTCAATGGGCTACACCCAAGAAGAAAGACCCTCAGACAGGCAAGATGGTATTGGATACCGTCAACTCCATGAGTGGTGACGACCTTGTGGAGTTTGTTGACGAGAAGCTTTTCCCATACCTCAAGAACTTCCAAAACACAGCTACGCAGACGGATAGCCTTGAATACAAGATAGGCGAAATCTTCGGCGAGTTGCATAATAAGATACGCTCAGGATTCAATATGCGTGAGATTATCAACAAGATTGATGAACTCCATTTTCAGAGCGCAGACGACAAGCACGAAATGACTGTGCTTTATGAGAGCAATATCCAGCGCATGGGTAATGCTGGCCGTAATGGTGGTGAGTATTACACACCCCGTCCATTGATTCGCAGCATTATCAAGGTTATTGACCCTCAGATTGGTGAAACGGTCTATGACCCTGCTTGCGGTTCGGCTGGCTTCCTCTGTGAGGCTTTCCTCTACATGAAGGACAAGATAAAGAGTGTGAAAGACCACGATACCCTTCAAAAAAACACGTTCTTTGGCAAGGAGAAGAAAGGTCTGCCATATATCATCGCCACAATGAACATGATATTCCACGGAGTATCAGCTCCAAATATCACTCATGGAAACACGCTTGCCATGAACCTCAGCCAGATTCAGGAGAGTGACCGCAAGAATGTCATCCTTGCCAATCCACCTTTTGGTGGCAACGAACGTGGCGAGGTGTTGCAGAACTTTGAGATTCGTACTTCTGAGACTGCCTACATGTTTATGCAGCACTTCATCAAGATGCTGAAGGCTGGTGGTCGTGCTGGTATTGTCATCAAGAATACTTTCCTGAGCAATGGTGATGCAAGTGCCATCCGCAAGATGCTCTTGGAGAACTGCAACCTTCACACCATACTCGACCTCCCTTCTGGAGTGTTCACGGGTGCTGGTGTAAAGACTGTTGTTTTGTTCTTTACTAAGGGTGAACCAACAGAGAAGATATGGTACTATCAGGTAGATAAGCACTTTACAAAGACTCAGCCACTTACCGAGGCAGACATGGAAGAGTTTCTCACCTTACAGAAGACGCAGGCAGAAAGTGAACACTCGTGGACACTCGATGTCAACGACCTCGACGATGCTTGCGACCTCAGCGTGAAGAATCCTAACAAGGTGGAGGAAGTGGACGAGCGCACACCAAGTGAGATAGCAGAAACAATCTATGCCCTCAATAGCGAGAATCAGACGCTTATTGACGAAATTATGGAGATGGTGAAATGAAGGAAGATAAAGAGATCATCATTAACGGTTCCTTAGAGCAGCAGTCTTTGATTAAAGATTTGCGCCAAATCATTGAGCAGGCCCGTGGGCATGTGGCTGCAACAGCCAACTATGAGTTGACCATGATGTACTGGCATATAGGCGAACGCATCAATCGCGAAGTGCTTGGAAATCAACGTGCTGAATATGGTAAGCAAATTGTCGCATCAGTGGCGCGACAATTGCAAGCAGAATTCGGAAAGAAGGGTTTTGAGGAAAGGACTATCCGCAGAATGATGCAATTTGCCCAAATGTTTCCCGATATTCAAATTGTGTCACCACTGGTGTCAAAATTATCATGGTCTCATTTCCTGATAGTTATGCCACTTAAGGATGAACTCCAACGAGAGTTCTATCTGACGATGGCAGCATCCGAAAGATGGAGCAAAAGAACCCTACAGGCAAAAATTGATGGCATGCTTTTCGAACGTACTGCTATTGCCACAAAGCCCGACGAACTGATTAAGAAAGAACTTTCTACGCTACGCGATAATGATGTGATGTCGCCTGATTTGGTATTCAAGAGTCCTTATTTCTTGGAGTTCACAGGTCTTAAAGGCATGTATAGTGAGAAAAGTCTTGAAGATAGCTTGATTACCCATTTGGAACAGTTTATCATCGAACTGGGCAACGGCTTTTCGTTTGTAGCCCGTCAAAAACGAATGATTATTGATGGCGAGGATTTTTATCTTGATCTGTTGTTCTATAATCGTCGCCTGCATCGCTTGATAGCCATCGACCTGAAGAAAGGCCGCTTCAAGGCGCAATATAAAGGCCATATGGAATTATATCTCCGATGGCTGGAAGCCCACGAGATGGAGCCAGGCGAGGAATCTCCCCTTGGATTATTGCTCTGCACAGAAGGTGGCGAAGAGCAGATAGAACTGCTGCAACTTGACAAGTCAGGCATCAAGGTTGCGCAGTATATGACTGAACTGCCCCCACGCGAGGTACTGATTCGCCAGATACAGAAATCCCTCGAAGCAGCCAAAGCTCGTTTCGATAACTTTCCCTGTGATGATAATGAATTAAAGGAGGACGAAGTATGAAAAAAGGTTGGGAATATAGTACGATAGGCGAATTATGCAATAAGATTAATGGTCTTTGGAAAGGGAAAAAAGAACCATTTGTCAATGTTGGCGTAATTCGCAATGCCAATTTTACGAAAGATTTTACCCTCAGTTTTGACAATATTGAGTACCTTGATGTTGAAGCAAAACAGTATAAAACAAGGAAACTGGAAAAAGGAGATCTTATAGTAGAAAAATCAGGTGGTAGCGAAAAACAACCTGTTGGTAGAACAATATTATTTGAAAAAGAAGAGGGAGAATACTCGTTTAGTAATTTTACCTCAGTATTGCGAATAAAGGATTGGAACGTCATATCTCCAAAATTCCTTTATAAATACATTTTGTTCGTTTATTTACGTGGTGACACTCGCAAAATGCAAAAGGCCACTACAGGAATTCATAATATTGAATTTGATAAATTTTTATCAATTCCAGTTCCCGTACCTCCTCTCTCCGAGCAGCAATCCATTGTTGATTATCTTGACTCTGCTTTTGCAAAGATAGATGCGATGAAGGCTAATGCAGAAAAAGCTCTCAATGAAGCCAAAGCCCTCTTCCAAGCAGCACTCAAAGAAATGCTTGAACCGAAAGAAGGATGGGAAGAGAAAACGCTTAAGGATATAGTTGATGATAATTGTCCTATATCTTATGGTATAGTGCAGCAAGGGAATCATATTGAAGGAGGTGTTCCCGTAGTTAGACCTGTGGATTTAAACAAGAAGTATGTGACAGTTGGGGATTTGAAGTGTACAACAGAATCAATATCTTCATCTTACAAAAGGACTATTCTTCGTGGCGATGAGATTCTGTTAGGAGTTCGAGGAACAACAGGAATTGTAAGCATTGCAACAAAGGAACTTAAAGGATGTAACGTAAACAGAGGCATAGTACCACTGTATTTTAAGGATAAGATTTATAGAGATTTTATCTATTATGAGATGTTATCTCCAACTATGCAATATGTCTTTGCAGAAAAAACAACAGGCTCTACATTAAAGCAGATTAATATAAAGGATTTGAGAATGATAAAGTTTTCCTATCCATCAATTGAAAACCAACAAAAAATCGTCACCACCCTCGACTCTCTTAAATCCAAAGTTGACCGCCTCCAAGAGAACTACGATAAGATTTCTCAGGAGTGCGACGCATTGAAACAAGCAATATTAAGACAAGTATTTGAATAAGATATGAACGAAGCTCAGACACGATTTAACAAGATTGACCCAAAGCTAAGGGATGCTGGCTGGGGTATTGTTCCAGGTAGTAAGATACTTGTGGAACAGAGTGCCTATATTGCACCTGGTCGTATCACAACTACTGGACATAAGAATCCGAAAAAGGCTGATTATATCCTTGAATACAAGGGTATAAAGCTTGCTGTGATAGAAGCCAAGAGCGACGATAAAGATGTGTCTGAAGGTGTGGCACAAGCTAAGCTCTATGCCGATGCACTGAATATTCGTTACACATATAGCACCAATGGCGATGAAATATGGTTCATCGACATGGGTGTAAAAAACAGCAAGGGAGATTATATCATACCAAGCAAGGAACATGATATAGACGATTTCCCAACACCACAAGACTTGTGGCAGATGACCTTCCCTGATGAAAATCCTTGGCGTGATAAGTTTAACCTGTGTGCGCTCAATCGCAACGGTGGCCGTTCGCCTCGCTACTATCAGGAAATTGCTATCAAGAATGTGCTTGAGGCAGTGGCTAAACAGAGAAACCGCATCTTGCTGACTATGGCAACTGGAACGGGTAAGACATACACAGCTTTTCAAATTTGCTGGAAGCTGACACAGACGAAGTGGAACACAAAGGGCGTTGAGCGTGCACCAAGAATCTTGTTTATTTCTGACAGAAACATTCTTGCAAATCAAGCCATCAATGATTTTGACCAGTTCCCAGAGGATGCCATGTGTAGAGTGACACCGAAGGAACTGAAGAAGAATAATTACAAAGTACCAACTGCCCGTAATATTTACTTCACAATCTTCCAGACGATGATGACATCGCCAACTGCCCAAAAGGCTGAAGAGGAAGGCAAAAACGCTCCTGAAGATTCAAACGACCAGCCATACTACATGCAGTATGAGCGCAACTTCTTTGACTTCATCATTATCGACGAGTGTCACCGTGGCGGTGCAAAAGATGAAAGCGAGTGGAGAAAGCTGATGGAGTATTTTGACAGTGCTTATCAGTTGGGTATGACTGCAACGCCAAAAAGAAAGGACAATGCCAATACATACGCATACTTTGGCGAGCCTGTATATACTTATTCTCTGAAACAAGGTATCGAAGATGGTTTCCTTGTTCCATTCCGTGTTGAAATCTCAACGAGTAACATTGATGATTATAAGTATGAAGACGGAGATATCGTGAAGAGCGGAGAGATAGACCGTGAAAAGGTTTATTCGGAGTCGGACTTCTATAATGGCAGAATCCAGATTAAGGAGCGTGACGAACACCGTGTGCAAGAGTTGCTGAACAAGATTAACCCAGACGAAAAGACGATAATCTTCTGTGCAACCCAAAAGCATGCAATGATAGTGCGTGACATGGTGAACAAGCACAAGAAACGCCCAGCCAACAACTATTGTGAACGAGTAACTGCTGATGACGGTGAAGTGGGTGAAGCTACATTGAGAGCCTTCCAAGACAACGAAAAGCTGTTGCCTACCATCCTGACCACATCATATAAGTTGAGTACAGGTGTTGATGCACGCAATGTGCGCAACATCGTACTGATGCGACCTATTCAGAACATAGTCGAGTTTAAGCAGATTATAGGTCGTGGCACTCGATTGTTTGACAAGAAGTATTATTTCACTATATACGATTATGTCGGTGCAAGTGAAATGTTCAAAGACCCTGAGTGGGATGGTGATGTTTATTGCCCTGATTGTGGCAATTGGCCTTGTACATGTAAGAAGAAACCAAAAAAATATCAGATTCCAGAGGACAGTGGTGGCATGGTAAGCGAGCCAGAGCCATGCCCAGTTTGCGGCCATCTGCCTTGTACGTGTGACAAGTCAAGAACAAATCTGATAGACATTAAGTTGTCGAATGGAAGAAGGATGTCGCTCGAAACAACATGGGAACGGAAGATTTTCTTTGGTGACGAGTTCATCAGTCTTGAAGAATATGTGCAAAGGCTCTTCGGCAAGATTCCAGAATTCTTCTCTGGTGCAAAAGACCTCCGAGACAAATGGGCTAATCCAGACACCCGTGAGCAACTGCTCAAAACGCTGGACGAAGCAGGTTTTGCTGAGGAAAAGCTGTTACTCTTGAAGAACATGCTGAAAATGCAGAATTGCGATTTGCTGGACGTGCTTGAATATATTGCCTATGATTCTACGCCAATAGAGAGGACAAAGCGTGTTGAGCATGTGAAGAAACAGTATGTGGATTCCTTGGGTAAGGAACAGAGAGAATTCGACAACCTCATTTTGCAATACTACGTCAGCAACGGTTTCAGGGAACTTGATTCTGATAAGCTGTCAACCTTTATCACCATCAAGTTTAACTCAATTAGTGATGCAAAGGAAAGATTAAACATGTCTGCTGGAGATATACGTGCGCACTACTTTGAATTACAACGAAGATTGTATAGTGCATAGCAATAATCTTTTCAAGACTGACGACGATACATATAAGCCCACAGACTTTCAGCATTTCAGCCGAATGTCTGTGGGCTTTTTACGGAAGTAATTCCGAAACTTGAGTTAAGAGGAAAAAAACATGATGAAAAATTTGCCTGTATTATAGTTTTTCTGTAATTTTGAGGCGTAAAAGAAAAACAAAAGGAAGCAGGACGACACAAAGTGAAATGTTAAACAAATGAGCAAGTTTAACTTGCGAAACTTAAATTAATTTTATTAAATACACAGAACTATGAAAATAAATATCACATGGATAGCAGCCTGTATGCTGGCATACACAACAAGCACACAAGCCCAGACAATACGCGGAACAGTGACAGATGCCATCAGTGGCGAGACATTGCCAGGAGCACTCGTCAAGCTCACCGGTACGGACAAGGGAGCAGTAGCTGACGCTGACGGAAGATACACCATCAACGTGGAACAGTCAGGACGCTACACCATCGAGACAACATTCCTCGGCTACGAACCGAGCATAATGAAGGAAATACTCATATCCGGCAGCAAGGAAGCCGTCATAGACATCATGCTGAGAGAAAACAGTACAGGACTCAATGAGGTAGTGGTTCGCCCACGCATAAACAAGCAGGCAACAGTCAACCCAACCGCACTCATAGGAGGTATGATGCTGTCGATGGAAGAAGCAAGCCGATACGCAGGAGGTTACAACGACCCGTCAAGGCTTGTCACCGCATTTGCAGGAGTGGCAGGAGAGAGCGACGGTAACGGCATATCCGTACACGGCAACGCACCGCAGTTCATGCAGTACAGGCTCGAAGGCGTGGAGGTATTCACCCCAAATCACTTTGCCGACCTATACAGTGCAGGCTTCGGAATGGTCAGCGCACTCAATTCGAACGTCATAACCAACTCTGACTTCTTTGTCTCCACATTCACGGCAAACTACAATAATGCTCTCAGCGGAGTGTTCGATATAAGGATGCGCACAGGTAATAACGAGAAATACGAGAACGGCGTACAGACCGGTACCGTCGGCATAGAGTGGACAAGCGAAGGACCACTGTCGAAGAACAACCACTCAAGCTACATACTCAACTACCGTTATGGCTTCACGACCATAGCACGCGAACTGGGTCTTATTGACACAAAAGGCTCGCAGTACGACTTTCAGGATCTGTCACTGAAACTGAATTTCCCTACACAAAACGCAGGTACATTCTCCGTCTTTGCACTCGGATTCATCGACAAGGCATGGGACGTGGAACTCGACATCAGCGACATACACTCCATCTACGATGCATCGGACACGCAAGGCAAACTCAGTACTGCCGTAGCAGGACTGTCACACAAGATTCATCTCAACAACAAATGGACATGGCGCACCACAGCCGCCTACAACATACAGCACAACAGGACAGACATGGACTACTGGGGTCTCACCTTCGACACCAGACAGCGTCCTGTCGGATTTGACGGTTCAGCCTACCCGTTCAGCAAACTGAAGCAGAACGAGCAACGCATCACAGTCAATACGGAACTGTCAAAACAGATAACACCGCGCTGGCTCACACAAGTGGGCGGTGAATACTCACACCGATTCTTTGACCTGAGTTATCAAACAGCCGAAAATGTATATGAACCTATTCCGTCCGCACCATGCTATGCAACGAAAGACAATACGGGGCTGGCAAGCATGTTCTGGACAAACGTCATCAGGCCTGCAGAAGGATGGAGCATGAACCTCGGAGTGGCAGGCACATACTTCCTGCTCTCCAAGGATGCAAGCATAGAACCACGTGTCAGCTTCAAATGGGAGCCAGACAGGCGCAACTCATTCTCCGTGGGCTACGGACTGCACTCCATGATTGAGAAACTTGACGCATATTTCCTGCGTGACGAATCAGGCAATCTGGCAAACAAGGAACTCGGCCTGTCAAAGGCTCACCATCTGCTTGCCACCTACACACATAACCTCAATGAGAATCTCGTGCTCCGTCTCAACGCATACTACCAGTACGGATTCGACACTCCAGTGGGTATCGACGGTTCAACATTCTGTACCGTCAACCGCCTGTTCAACTTCATTGACGAGCCACTCGTAAACAAGGGCAACACCCGCAACTACGGAGGCGACATCACTCTGGAGCAATACATGACTCACGGCTTCTACGGTCAGGTGAACGGTTCGCTCTACAAGGCAGAATACCGTGGACTCGACAAAAAATGGCGTCCACAGCTGTACGATCGTGGATACATGGTAAAGTTGCTTGCTGGAAAGGAATGGATGATAGGCAAGCACAAGCAGAACACACTGAACATAAGTGCAAAATATACCCTTCAGGGAGGACTGCGCCACACTCCTATCGACATTGATGCAATGAAGGCACGCTATGCATCAGGTATCGTGGACAATGAACCGATATACAAGGACGATGAGGCTATGAGTCTCCAGTTTGACCCAACAAGCATCATCGACCTCACCGTAAGCTACAGAATCAACGGCAAGAAGGTGAGCCACACCATAGCTTTCGAGGGACTCAACATACTACAGAACGAGACACCATACGCCGAGCGTTTCGACATGAACACAGGCGAACTGCGTAAGGATATGTCGGGCATCTCGTTCCCTAACCTCTACTACCGCATTGACTTCTGAGTGTCTGACAAAGGGTAATAGTATTTAACTTGCTTATTTATAGTAGTCAAATGGAGTGAAACGGAGTTAAAAGACGATAGTTCGTTCGTCAAATTGTGCAGACATTGTATTGTCTCTTTACTCCGTTTTACTTCTCTTTACTCCTCCTAACTACAAGAGACGTAATTCCGAAACGTGAGTTTAGGAAAAAATACATGATGAAAAATTTGCCTGTATTGTAGATTTTCCGTAACTTTGAAACAAATTAAGAAAATAATAAAATTCACTAAAAAATGCTTACTCAACAAGACAAAGAATTTCTCGCAAAGAAAGGTATTTCAGAAGAAAAACTCAACACACAGTTGAACTCTTTCAAGACAGGATTCCCATTCCTCAAACTCGCAGGTGCAGCATCACCAGGCAAGGGCATCACAGTGCCATCTGAAAGCGAACAGAAAGACTATCTCAACGCATGGAACGAGTACCTCAACGGTACTGGCAAAGTACTCAAGTTCGTGCCAGCATCAGGTGCAGCAAGCCGTATGTTCAAGAACCTTTTCGAGTTCCTCGACGGCAACAGCGACACTCCTGCTGACGACTTCATGAAGAAGTTCTTCGACAACATCGAGAAATTCGCATTCTACGCAGAACTCGACGAAGTATGCAAGGAAAACGAAGGCAAGTCAATCAAGGAACTTGTTGAGAACGGCAACTACAAGGCAGTCATCGACAATCTCCTCAACGAGAAGGGTCTCAACTACGGCAAACTGCCAAAGGGACTTCTCAAGTTCCACTCATACGCTGACGGCAACCGTACTCCACTGGAGGAGCACCTCGTGGAAGGCGCACTCTATGCCAAGGGCAACGACGGCAAGGTAAACGTACACTTCACAGTGTCACCTGAGCATCGTCCACTCTTCGAATCACTCGTAGCAGAGAAGGCTGTCAGCTACTCAAAGAAGTTCGGTGTCACTTACAGCGTAAGTTTCTCTGAGCAGAAGGCAAGCACAGACACTGTTGCCGCTACCCCAGACAATGAGCCATTCCGCACAGACGATGGCAAGATCCTCTTCCGTCCGGGTGGTCACGGTGCTCTCATCGAGAACCTCAACGACCTCGATGCAGACATCATCTTCATCAAGAACATTGACAACGTGGTACCAGACCGTCTCAAGGACGAGACAGTGACATACAAGAAACTCATCGCAGGCGTACTCGTAAGCATGCAGAAGAAGGCATTCGACTATATCCGTCTCCTCGACACAGGCAAATATACTCACGAGCAGCTTGAGGAAATCATACGCTTCCTCCGTGACGAACTCTCTTGTCGCAATCCTGAGCTCAAGGTGCTTGAGGACAGCGAACTCGCCATCTACCTCCGCAGCAAGCTCAACCGCCCAATGCGTGTATGTGGAATGGTGAAGAACGTAGGCGAGCCTGGCGGTGGTCCATTCCTCGCATATAATCCTGACGGAACAATATCACTCCAGATTCTTGAGTCATCACAGATTGACAAGAACAATGCAGAGTACCTTGCCATGTTCAACGGCGGCACTCACTTCAACCCAGTTGACCTCGTGTGTGCAGTTAAGGACTACAAGGGCAACAAGTTCGACCTCACAAAGTATGTTGACCCACAGACAGGATTCATCTCATCAAAGAGCAAGAACGGTAAGGAACTCAAGGCTCTCGAACTTCCAGGACTCTGGAACGGTGCAATGAGCGACTGGAACACTATCTTCGTTGATGTGAGCCTCGGCACATTCAACCCTGTCAAGACTGTCAACGACCTCTTGAGAGAACAGCACCAGTAAAGAGCTTGACCCCCTCCCCTGCCCTCCCCCTTTCAAGGGGAGGGAGAAGTTACTCAGTTGCGTAAGGTGGGAGGCGAATGCAGAGAGGTCGGCTAAAAAATAAGACGGAATTATAGTTTCAAACACAGAGAACACAGAGAACTCAGAGAGGAAGAAAAATTTTCGAACTGTATGGTTGTAGTTTTGCACAAAGGTGCATATTAAAAAAACAGTCAAGAAACAGAACAAAAACAAGAAAAAACATGTTTTTTTTGATTTTATTTGGTTTTTACAATGTTTTTTTAACTGGCCGCACTGCGGCAAAAACAACATGCAGTTTCAACCGTACAGGTCGAAAATTTTCAAGTTCTTATCAAGTTCTTACTAAAAAACTCTGTGAACTCCGTACACCCAGCGAATTCTGTGTACTCCGTGTTCTCTGTGCACTCTGTGTTTCCAAACAATATGATTGATTCCATATTTTTCGTTCCTTAAAAAAGATAAATTGTAATTCTAAACGAAGACGATAAAATGAAAAAGATAATGCTACTCGGCAGCGGCGAACTTGGCAAGGAGTTCGTCATTGCATGTAAGAGAAAAGGACAATATGTTATTGCCTGCGATTCGTACAACAACGCTCCAGCCATGCAGGTGGCAGATGAGCGCGAAGTATTCTCAATGCTCGACGGCGATGCACTTGCAGCAGCAGTCGCAAAGCACAATCCAGATATCATCGTACCTGAGATTGAAGCTATCCGTACAGAGAAGCTCTACGACTTCGAGAAGCAGGGCATACAGGTAGTGCCAAGCGCACGTGCCGTAAACTTCACGATGAACCGTAAGGCAATACGCGAGCTTGCACACACTGAGCTTGGTCTCAAGACTGCCAACTACAAGTACGCCAAGACTATCGAGGAGTTCAAGGCAGCAGCCGAGGAAATCGGTTATCCGTTCATCGTCAAGCCACTCATGTCTTCATCTGGTCACGGTCAGAGCAAGGTTGATTCTCCTGCAGAACTTGAGGCAGCATGGAAGTGTGCAGCCGAAGGCGCACGAGGAGACATCAAGGAAGTAATCGTGGAGCAGTTCATCAAATTTGACTACGAGATTACTCTCCTCACTGTAACACAGAGAAACGGCGAGACACTCTTCTGCGGTCCTATCGGTCACGTACAGAAAGGTGGCGACTACCGTGAGAGTTTCCAGCCAATGCCAATGAATCCAGAGCATCTTGCAGAGGCTCAGCGTATGGCAAAGGAAGTAACTAAGGCACTCACAGGAGCAGGTATCTGGGGCGTTGAGTTCTTCATCAGCAACACTGAGGGCGTCTATTTCTCTGAACTGTCACCACGTCCACACGATACAGGTATGGTAACACTTGCGGGAACACAGAACCTCAGCGAGTTTGAGCTTCACTGCCGTGCCGTACTCGGTCTTCCTATACCAGAGATTACTCAGGAGAAGATTGGTGCAAGTGCCGTTATCCTCTCTGAGATAGAGACAGACAAGCCTGACTACACAGGCATAGAATCTGTAACGGAGAACACCAACACATACCTCCGCATCTTTGGCAAGCCTGTGGCTCACGTTGGACGCCGCATGGGTGTCGTTGTCTGCTACGACAAGATTGGTGCTGACCTCAACGCACTCCGCGACAAGTGTAAGGCTGCCGCTGCAAAGGTGAAGGTGGTGAAGGGATAAGGCACTGACTATTTTTGAACGAAAATTTTTCAAGTTATCGAAGGAAATCGCACCAAAGGTGCGGACGAAGAAAAAACAAATAAAAACAAACAAAAACAGATAAAAACATGTTTCTATTTTTTCTTGTTTGGAAATAAGGTTTTCATTTGTTAAACTTCCTTTAGGAAGTAAAGAATGTTTTCTTTTGTTTTCTTTGGTTTTCCCCATGTTTTTCTAATTGGCTGCTTGGCGGCACTGATATAAACCGGAGGCATATATTTGTTATAGATTAAACATGTAGAAAAAATTTTCTTTAATTTTACCTTCGGTGAGAAAAGTTCTAAATTTTCGTTCCAAAAAAAAACAGTATAACCGCATAATCAATGGATATAATAAAGAAATATTTTCCAAACATCACAGAGACCCAAGCTGAGCAATTCGCCCAGCTTGAGCCTCTTTATAATGATTGGAACTCAAAGATAAACGTGATTTCACGCAAGGACATCCAGAACCTCTACGAGCATCACGTACTCCACAGCCTCGGAATAGCGAAAATCATCAACTTCAAGCCGGGCACCAAGGTACTTGACCTCGGTACTGGAGGCGGATTCCCAGGTATCCCACTCGCCATCATGTTCCCTGATACTGAGTTCCACCTCGTGGACAGTATCGGTAAGAAAGTGCGTGTGGCAACTGAGGTGGCAACAGCCATAGGACTCAAGAACGTACGATTCAGTCACTCACGCGTGGAGGACATCAAAGACAAGTACGACTTTGTGGTCACTCGTGCCGTCATGCCAATGATTGACCTCGTGAAGGTGTCACGCAAGAACCTTGCAAGGGAGATGAAGAACGGACTCCCTAACGGAATCATAGCACTCAAGGGAGGTGAGCTCAACAGCGAGATTGCAACGATGAAGAATATCTGTACCACATGGGAACTTTCTGATTTCTTCGAAGAGGAATACTTCGAGACAAAGAAGGTAGTCCTCTGCGGACCGAAGATTAACTAAGAGTACACCTCCACCCTAAGGGGGTGGGAGTTAAAAGTTAAAAATTAAAAATTAAAAGTTGAGTCAGGAAGTTAGAAGTTCTTGAAAATAGAATACGAGCAATCTTTAACTCTGGTCTCACAAGAATTCGTATTGGAGATTTTTCCTGCCCACGAATTACACGAATGGACACGAACTTCAAATCCTCTTGTTTGTGTTATTACACCAAGACAACAGGTGTTGTCTGCGAATGACACGAATGCCATCCGGATGATTGGCGGGCTTAAAAGATTCGTGATATTCGTAATTGCACGAGCAATTCTTCGTGTAATGAAAACAGCTACGAGCTACCAATTTCGTGCAAATTCGTGTAATTCGTGGTTAAACTTTTAACACTTGCATCACGAAGAATGAGTGATATAGGTTACACCTTATATAATATAAGAACTTTGTTCTTGTAGTAAAGAGGAGTAAAAGACTTTGAAACACAGAGACCACAGAGAGCTCAGAGGTTTATTTGGATAAACGAAAATTTAGAAAATTAAAGAAAATTTTTTCTTCATTTTCTAAAACAGAGAACTCATGTGGGGAACTGAGATAAATAGAAATTTTCTTTTAATTTTCTAAATTTTCGTTCTAAGTGTTGATAGACGAACAGACTATCGTCCGTTAACTCCCGTTAACTCCTTTTAACTCCATTTTACTTCGAAACATAAATAATATGCTAACGATAAAGACTTTTCAGGTAGGACCAATCAGCGAGAACTGCTACGTGGTGAGTGACGACACGAAGGAAGCCGTCATCATTGACTGTGGCTGTTTCACGGAAAGTGAATGGAAGAGTATAAGAAGATATTGCGATGACAACGGTCTCAAGATAGTAAGAATGCTCAACACGCATTTCCACTTTGACCACATGATGGGCATCCTGTTTGCTTATCCTGACATCAAGCTACCATTTGACGGCAACTATGCTGACGAGTACCTGTACAAGTCGCTCAGTACACAGATAGAGTCTTTCCTCGGTATAGACATGGCGTGCGACAACCTTCCGCCAATGGGCAAGAACATGAGCGAAGGCACAGAGGTGACGTTTGGCGAACATACGTTCACGGTGCTTCAGACACCCGGTCACACCCCTGGTGGCGTATGCTACTATTGCAAGGAGGAGAATATTCTCTTCTCTGGCGACACGCTCTTCCAGTGCTCGATGGGACGCACAGACCTGCCAGGAGGCAACGGACATGAAATGATGACAAGCCTACGCAGACTTAGCACCCTGCCACGTGAGACGAAGGTATATCCAGGACACGGAGGATGGACAAACATAGGTTACGAATGTGACAACAATCCGTATATGTAAGTTTTTAAGTTTTTTGGTTTTTGAGTTTTTTAGTTCTTGCGGTTATCTTTGCTGTGATTATTATTACAGTCATTTGAATCTGCGAAAACATAAAAACTCACAAACTTAAAAACTTAAAAACTCAAAAACTCACAAACTTAAAATTTCTGCCATTTTGTCATTGATTTGCCATTTTATTCTTGTACCTTTGCAGTCTAATAAAAAAAGACCCACCCTACCCCTCCCTAAAGGGAGGGAAGAAGGTCAGATATAAACAAAAAACAAGAAATGCCTACATTACAAGAAATAAAAAACCGCTATGGTATAATAGGCAATGCAGACGAGCTTAACAGAGCTCTTGACGTTGCTTTACAGATTGCTCCAACCAATCTGTCCGTACTTATTGTGGGCGAAAGTGGTGTGGGAAAGGAAG
>JAFYAT010000127.1 GCA_017540585.1 Bacteroidaceae bacterium
ATATGGCAATAGAACAAGCAATATTCCGTCGTGCAGAGCTACTGCTCGGCAATGAGACAATGGAACAGATAGCCGGCAAGAAAGTAATAATCTTCGGTGTGGGAGGCGTAGGTTCATGGTGTGCCGAAAGTCTGGTGCGTAGCGGTATTAGAAAGATGACTATCGTGGATAGCGACCGTGTGTGCATCACCAACATCAACCGTCAGTTGATGGCTACAACCAAAACAATAGGACAAGTGAAGGTGAATGCTCTTCGTGAACGTCTGCTCACTCTTAATCCTTCGGCAGAGATTACAGCTCTCCAGAAGATATTTACACAGGAGACAGCAGAAGAGTTTGACCTCGACAGCTATGACTACATCATTGATGCCATCGACTCGCTGAAGGACAAGGTTCTGCTCATCCTCATGGCTTGCAAGACTAAGGCTCGCTTCTTCTCCTCAATGGGTGCGGCACTCAAGATGGACCCTACACGCATCAAGGTGGCTGAGTTCTGGAAGGTACAGGGTGACCCTCTCGCTCGTGCCCTTCGTAAGAAGTTCAAGTCTTCGGGCGAGTTTCCTAAGCACAAGTTCCAATGTGTTTATAGCGATGAACTGTTAAAGAATCTTGGTCATAATGCCACATGCGGAACGGAACAGTGTATGTGTCCTAAAGCACAGTCAGGTCCTGGCGACCCTTCACTTCTCAACCACGAGTGGTGCTCATCAAAAGCACAGATTAATGGAACGGTAGCACATATCACAGCAATCTTCGGCTTCATGCTTGCAGGACTTGTAATGGAAGACATTGCAGCCAAAGTTGTGGAATAAGACTAAGACATTAGAACAAAACGCAGAGAACACAGAGTTCTCAGAGACATTCATTAGCGATAATGAAATGTAATCTTCTGAGCACTCTGTGTTCTTTGTGTTTATATTGTCTTATCGAACCAAATCTGTCGTTATATATTCGGGGGGATGTCATTTGTAATATTCAATTCTGCGCTTTTCTATAATGGTGTCGCGAACAACAGATATGGAATCATAACCCTTTTCATTAAAGTTTTCACCATAGAATTGAGCTTTATCGTATTTGCATGTCTTCCTGCTTATCCAGTTACCTTCTGAATCATATTTGTATTCTGAATATTTTTCAGATTGTTCCCAATTACAGTCGGAATTACTACCATGATTTCTCTTTTCAATAATATTGCCATCATTAGAATAGAACAAAGAATCGTATGAAGCATCACAACATTCATATTCACCATCTATTCCATGTTTTACTATAACGACCTTGTCATCCTCATATTCAAAACCTGTGATTGCGACACTATTATCAATGTCCGTCAGTCGGTTCTGACTATCACGTTTCACTTTGCAATTCTTTGGGGAACAATAATAGTAGTAAATCAGTTCCCCATTCCTGGCAAATTCCATGATAGTGTCCTTACCATCTCTTATGACATAGTGCACATTACCCTTCAGATTGAATGTATTCAAATCATTACTGGTTATTGAAATGACGGACTCTTCCTGTGTACTATTGTCATTCTGGTAATTTTCAATTGAATTCTTATGTTCTCCATTTGATGATTTATCCGTTCTGGTACATGATGCCAAAGCGATTAGGCATAACATACAAATTGTTATTGTTCTCATAGAAAATATGTTGTTTATAATTCGGGCACAAATATATGGATTATTTCTAAACAAAATATAGAACAAGACATTTTTCTTTTTCTATGCCTTCGGTTCATATCGGAACGCATAGATTTGACATTTGTGATTTGCCATCCCCTTGTTCGGGACGCATAAACTTGACATGATAGATTTTAAATTGAAGATAGACATTCGTCTTAACTTCATAACTCCTGTTTTCTTAACTACTAAAAGCGAGAGCTATTGTTTCTTCCTGAAGTTTGTCGGAGTTGTCCCAGTCAGCTTCTTGAAGAAGTTGGTAAGGTGTGCCTGTGACGAGAACTCGAGGGCGTAGGCAATCTCCTGAATGGTCTTGTCCGTACGGAGCAGTTCCTTGATGCGGGTGAGGAGAGTGTTGTCAATGATTGCTTTTGGCGACTGGTTGGCAACCTTACGCGTCACCTGAGAGAGGTAACGTGCTGATACGTTGAGCGCATTGGCATAGTAGATGACATCATGACTATTCTTACACTCGGTGTCCTGCATGGCAACGAAGTCACGGTAGAGCGATAGACAACGTCCAGTAAGTTCAGTATTCACCTCAGGAGGAAGTATAAAGCGTGCCTTCTTCTCGGCTTCATCCAATGTCATGCCCTGACTGAGATACACGGCAATGGTGGAACACAGTTCATTGCATCGTCCGTGGTTGTCATCAGCCTCTATGACATGTGAGGCAGAGAAGTGGGCGGCATCACGCTTACGTACCACGATGGCAGAGCATAGCGGAATAAGTTCGTGCTGAATCTTGTGGATTAACTCATCGTCGAGCAACAGTTCTTCATGGCTTGATGAAACGACAGGAGAAAACAGAACCCACTGTGGAGCATAACGCTTGATACAACGAGTGATGGCAGACAACGTATAGACATTGCGAATCATTCCAATCTTCACCACACATGGCACAATATCGTCTGCCACAGCATCAATCTGACGCTCTATCACCTCGGCAGGTATGTCGTAGAATTCCTGAATACCAAGTGTATTCTGTATGGTAAGAGTAGTGACGACCGAAAGGGCATTGCCACCAAGACTTGATATTGTCTTGATGTCAGCTTGAATACCAGCACCGCCAGTACTATCAGAACCTGTTATTGTGAGTATTACGTTCATGTCTGCAAAGTAACGACATTTTGTTGAAAGAATAAATGCTTCTTCCTCTTTTTGTAAATCTCTCTTACGTTTTTGTAAAGATTATGGTACATATGGCATCAATAATTCCCTATTGTGTTTTTGGCTTAAGTAGGTGTGCAAAATTATTTCGTACTGTATGGTTGTTGTTTTGCACAAAGGTGCATATTAGAAAAACAGTATATAAACAGAACAAAAACAAGAAAAAACATGTTTTTTTGATTTTATTTGGTTTTTACCATGTTTTTTTAACTGGCCGCACTGCGGCAAAAAACAACATACAGTTTCAACCGTACAAGTCGAAAAAATTCTGCTACGCATAGTAAAAAAATGAGGGTGGCATTAAACTTATATGATACAATGTAATCTAATAATGCACACAAATCATATAAACAGTTTTTTACTAAAAGTATTTTTCAAACTATTTAACGGGATAACAATTCGCATGACATCAACATTTCGCTTATTTATCTTGCTGATGCTATCGTGTGCTTATGCCACAGCACAAACCAAATTTAACATTAAGGGAACAGTAATTGACGGTGAGACAAATGAGAGCGTGGAGGGAGCTTCCGTCCAGTTGCTATCATTGCCTGACAGTGCTTTCGTGCAGGGAATAGCTGCCGACAGACAGGGTGCATTCGCTCTCAACGGAGTGAAGAAGGCTCACTATGCGCTGAAGGTTACTTTCATCGGCTATATGCCTATCTTTGTGGACGTGAATCTAAATAACAAAAAAGGTAAGCAGATTGATTTAGGAAACATCAGGATGGGCAGCGACGATCGTCTCCTCAAGGAGGCAGTCGTATCTGCCGCAGCCGCTAAGGTACAGGTGAGTGGCGACTCACTCGTGTTCAACACAGCAGCCTACCGTGTGCCCGAAGGTTCTACGCTTGAGGCTCTCCTCAAGCTCCTTCCTGGTGCAGAGGTTGACGAGAACGGTAAGATAACCATCAACGGTAAGGAGGTGACTAAGATTCTCCTCAACGGAAAGGAGTTCTTCCTCAACGATATGGAGACAGCGATGAAGAACATACCTGTTGATATGATTGCCAACATCAAGGCGTATGAACGCAAAAGCGACATGGCACGCATCACGGGTATCGATGATGGTGAGGAGGAGACGGTGCTCGACCTCAGTGTGAAGAAGGACATGAACAACGGATGGTTCGGCAACGTGAACCTCGGTGGCGGAACAGAACACAGGTACAACTCACGTGCCATGATTAACCGTTTCAACGAGACAACAAAGGTGTCGCTCATCGGCAATGCCCGCAACACACCTAACCGATGGGGATGGAACAATGGATTGCGCTCCGACAAGCGTATCGGTATGAACATCACCGACACACGTGAGAAGCTCACATCCGAGGGTAGCGTCATGTTCAACCATAACGGCAGCGATGTACTGAACGAGTCAAGCACAGAATACCTCGTGAAGGAAGAAGGCAAGTACGGAGAGCAACGTGGATTCAACTACCAGAGCAACATCGGTGTCAATGCCAATGCCAAGTTTGAGTGGAAGCCAGACACAATGACTAACGTGCTTTTCCGTCCTGAATTCAAATACTCACGCGAGCGTGGTGCCGGCAACAGTCGCTCGGCATCGTACAACACCAATCCTAACAACATCACTGCTGATGCACTCGACTACAACGAGTCTGCCATCGACAACATCATGGCGGGCACGACAATGTCTGCCGACTCAGTACTCGACATGCTCATGGCAACAATGAAGACAGCCAACATCAACCGCAGACAGTCATTAGGCAAGAGTACAGAAGCAAAAATGGAGTTGCAATACAACCGCAAGTTCAACGACAAGGGACGCAACCTCACCATACGCTTCAACGGCAACTACAACAAGAACGATAACGAGTCAATGTCGGCTGCCAACGTGTATCAGCGTGAAGAGGAAGAAGGAAGTAACACGGTAATACACACAAACATGCACAATAACAGATACTACAACACGCCTGAGACGAACTACAACATCCGTATGATGGTGTCATACAACGAGCCGATAGCCGACCGCACATACCTCCAGTTCATGTACAGCTACCGTTACGGTTACAACAAGAGTGACCAACAAGCATACGTGTATGACTCTGACGCATTCCAAGATCTCCACGATGCAATCGCTACAAACCGCTACGACATAGGCTCTGTACTCAATGCGATGGAGAACCTCCAGCACACACTGAGAGACACTACCGCACTGTGTAAGTTCGCCGAGTACAGGAACTACAACCAGATTATCAGTCTCCAGTTCCGACGTGTACGTGATAACTACAACATCAACGCAGGCGTTGATGTCTTTCCACAGCACACAGTGCTTAACTACAGGCATATGGATAAGTCGTTCCCAGACACTAAGCGCAGCGTGGTCAATATCTCGCCACGTGCCAACATGAAGTGGAACTTCGACAAACAGACCAACCTACGTATAAGGTATCAGGGACGCACACAACAGCCGTCAATGACCAACCTGCTCGACATCGTTGATGACTCCAGCCCTCTGTACAAGACAAGTGGTAACAGCGAACTCAAACCCGCGTTCACACACACAGTGAACGTAAACTTCAACTCCTACAAGCCAAAGCCACAGAGAGGTATGTGGTTCTGGGGCAACTTCAACATGATGCAGAACAGTATCAGCGACAAGACCATATACTACGGCAATGGTTCGCAGCTCACCATGCCGATGAACATCGACGGTAACTGGAACACAGGTGCTGGAGCAGGAATCAACACGGGTATCGGTGCAAAGAAACTGTTCAATGCTGGCGGTCACTTCGGCATGGGCTACAACCACAGAGTAGGATTCTACAATGACAAGGATCATGCAGACGAAGACCTGAAGTCCATCACGGGCAGCACATGGCTCAACACAGGACTCAGCACCTCATTCCGCAACGAGATAGTATATGCAGAATTGAAGGGAGACTTCAGTCTCAACCACACAAGCAACAACATTACCGAGGTTACCAACCCGGACATCTACCGTTTCTCTTACGGCGCAACATTCCAGTGGAACATGCCTTGGGGTACTCAGATTGCTTCCGACATCAAGATGAACAGTCGTCGAGGCTATTCTGACAAAAACCTGAACACCAATGAACTTGTGTGGAACGCTTCCATCTCCCAATCTTTCCTTCAGGGCAAGGCCCTGACCCTGAAAGCCGAGATGTTCGACATCCTGCATCGCCAGACCAACATCAGTCGTCAGGAAACCGCATTTGAGCGTACCGACTCACAGAACAACTCCATCTATCAGTATGCCCTCGTGAGCGCCATCTTCCGTTTCAGCGTATATGGCGGCAGAAACACAATGGGTACGGACAAGGAAAGGAGAGAGTAAAGCCCCCCGACCCCCAAAGGGGGCGGCCGTTCGGGCTAAGTCAATTCTAATTACTAATTGCTAATTAAAGGGTATTTCTCCCATATTAATCCGGATGGCCGCCCCCTTTGGGGGGTGGGGGGCCTCCTCTGAGCTCTCTGTGTTGAATTTCTCCACTACGAGGCAAGTATCAAACCTGGAAGCGTAGCGACTTGATAACCTTAACAAGTTGCGTACATGCGAGACTTGAATTGTTACTTCTTCTTCGAATTCTTGTTGAACTTGTAGGTGGCGGTCATCATCACATAGGCTGGAAGAGAGAGAGCACGTGTCTCACGTATTCCACGTTCATTGGTGACGTAGGTTACTGCCTTATACTGACGAAGAAGGTCAACTGCGGTGAGCTTGAGGTCAATCTTTTTATTGAATACAGAGCGTCTCATGGTCACGTTCCATTCACATGAGAGACGATTGATGTCATCATTAGAGTAGCCCATGCGCTTGCGTGCCACGAACTCGCTTTCGATGTCAAAGATGCGTGGCAGACGAACCATATTGCCGATATTGAGGCAATATTCCATTGCATCCCTATAACCCATGTCGGAGTCTTTACTCAACGCTTTGCGCCAGTCAAAGCTTGCAGAAAATGCTGTATAGAATATATTTTTTACGAAACTAATATAGCCTGTTGACAATGGCACATAGGTGTGCAACTCGTCGTTGTCCACCTGTTGAGATTTGCCCGACGTACCATCAACCACGAAGTTCTTCATACGACTGTAGGTATTGTTCACTTTCCAAGTGAAACGTATGCCACCCAGTTCGAAGCGACTGTTGAGCTTCGACTCGAGTGTCCATGTTCCGTTTATGTTTTCCGGCTTATGCGTATATACGCCTAAGTCATAACGGTATGTACTGATTACACGATCAAAATAAACCATACCCACTATGTCATGGTGCAATGTTTCCTTGCCAAGAGGCACATTCCAATGCACTCTTGTTGTCCATATCTTTGAGTTCTTCAGATGTTCATTACCCTCATAGATATTGATGCGGTCGGACGTTAAAGGTAGCGTGATGAGATTGAGAGGATCTGTGATGGAGTAACGCAACGATGTTGACATACCTATCGTCCATACACCCTCGTCCCAGCTGCCAGCAGTCGATATCTTGATTCTCGAAGCTTTGCTCCTTGCATCCTTTTCCTTCTTACGATTCAAGGTAAGTGTCGGTTCTATGTAGAAAGGCGACTGCGTGACACAGGTGTCAAGGGTGAAACGGCTATAGTCCGTGGTACGACGGATGTATGTACATGGAACGGACAGGTCGAGTGTATGTACTATGGCATCCAGTTCGCCTATCTCCTTCACATTGACCTTATATCGGTAGTTAAAACCACCTGTGAGGATATTCTCATTCATGCGATGCTGGTAACTGTTCTGCGCATCTATGCTTGACGAGAGCATATCTGTTATTGTCTCGCTGTTGCGCTCACGGTTGAAACGGTAGTTAAGAAAGACCTTGAAATTGGAATTGAGGAAGAGATGCTTGAAGTCATACGACAGGTCTGCCCTTGCACCAAGATGTGTGGAAGGATGGTCGATGGCTTCCATCACGTCAGACCGTGATGATGACGGACGATACTTGAAGTAGAGGTCGTTGCGCTCTGCATCGTTGTCAGTCTTGCTATAGCTGATGCCAGCCTTGAAGTCGATGATGTCGGAGTTGAATGCCGTGTATGCTGTATTTACATCCTGCGAAGCATTATACGAATATCCCTTGCTGCTATTGAGTCTCCTGCGTGCATTCTGCATGAGAGGATCGTTGACAGACACACCAAGGTTGAACAGCGAGTCGAGCACTTCATAACCATTACGGCGTGTGTCGGTCATAGACTCGTATTCGCTCGTGTGTCCATTGCTCTTTTCATGTCCGTAGTTAAGTTGCGTGACACTCTCAAACCAGAACGGCATCTTGAGACGGAACTCATTCTTTGCAGAAACATTTCTGTTCCTGCGTGTGTCCTTAGAGCTCACCATGCCGAACGTACTCACGCCATTGCCCTGAAATGTCTCATGGAAAGCATCGGCACCACTTTCCGACTTATTGTCAGAGCCACTCACCGTGAATGTATTCTTCTTTTTCTGGTTCTCGAAAAGATACTCGATATTCACGCTCTTAGCCTCAGTCCTGCCGTTTCGTCCCAATCCGCGATACCATGACCACTGGGTTCCGCCAGTTGACTCATTGATATTATTCAGGCCACCAACGATGGAGAAACGTGTATGGTCAGTAAACCTCAATCCAAACAGACGGGCAAGGTAGGTGTCCTCCGTACCTGCACCAGCCTCAACATTGGCTATGTATCCCTTGCTGTATTCACGTTTTAGGTTAACGTCCATCACATATTCCTTCTCCTCATCGTCATCACGAAGCACAGCTGCCTTGTCCGTCGTCTTGTCATACACCTTGATGTCCTTAACGGTATAGTAAGGAAGATTCTCAAGCATCAGCTTGCGCTTGCCGCTGAAGAAATTCTTGCCATTCAGCAGAAGATGTTCCACCTTCCTGTCGTTGACGAATATCTCACCGTCCATGTTGAGTTCCACTCCCGGAAGCTGCTTGATAAGGGCATCGAGCATACTGCCATCAGCCACATTGAAGGCATCGGCATTATACACAAGGGTGTCGCCCTTGTAGAAAAACTTAACCTTGGTAGCAGTTACTGTCACATTATCAAGATTACGTTCGAGAAACGTGTTCCTTCGTTTCATGAACATGGAAGGAATGGTAAGCCTTACAACCTTACCAAGATAGCGAAGAGACTGACTACGACTAACAGGATGGTAATTTGGGTGCACTACCTTGACTATGCACTCACGGAGCGACTTATTCTTCTTGATATAGAAGCGGAAACCGCCATACTCTATCCTTTTCTTGTCATAGAAAAGCGGTTCAAAGATAGCCACACAACTGTCAATCACCACGCTGTCGCGCGTCATGAGATACGCCTTTGAATCCTTGATACCAGCGTGCGTAAAGTCATCATAGGCAGTTGCACAGATAAGGAGACTATCATTTGCCTGTGCCCATAGGTTTGTCGGCAGGATTGTTCCAAGCATTACTGCAAGAACAGGTATTAGTTTTGATTTCATATTTTGATTAAGTATTAGGATAGTCGGTAAAATTATGAATTAAGAATTCAAAATTCAGAATTGGTTCTTAGCTGCGGTTTTAGTCTGCACATAATGTACTATACCAAGCAGAAACAGCCCCTTGGAAGGTAGTCGGAGCGACACTCGAGTGTGGGTGATGGCGACAGTCGAGTGTCGTGATGCACGACACACGACTGTCGCTCCGACTGCACCCGAGTGTCAGTTTTACGCCCCCTTTGCTTATCCTCCACGAGCCGAAAATAATTCTGAATTTTGAATTATGAATTCTGAATTATTTCAAGGAATCGTTCCGGATTAGTATTGACCACAAGTTCAGGAGGGAAAGCCGTCTCGCGCAGAAGTTCGAGGGCATTGTTGAAGTCGGCAATCTGACAAGTGTGGTGGGCATCGCTACTCACAATGATTGGGTTGTCATACTTCTTTGACAGTTCAAGCATCTTGGTGAAGTACGGACGTGCCAACTTCTTATGACGGTAAGGATTGAGCGACGAGTTGTTTAGCTCAAGGAGCGTGCCCGTGCGCTTGGCAGCAAGTACCACTGCCTCGATGTCGAAGTCGGAAGCCGTACCGTCACAAGGATGCGAGATGATGTTGACGTGCGGATTCTCTATTGCACCTATGAGAGCAGAGGTATTCTGCAGACGGTTGCCATCCGTATAGCACAACGAATGAAGACCTGCTATGACATGGTCAAAGCATCCCCAATAGATGTCATCCGTGAGGTCAAGCGTTCCGTCATAGTCGATGATATTAAGTTCTGCCCCCATCAGCAGATGCATGTCGCCATACTGACGTGGTACTATATACTGATTACGAAAATATAGCGGGTCACAAGTTCCCGGTATCATCGGGCCATGCTCGGTGATACCATAAACCTTGAGTCCCTTGTTCTGTGCCTCAGCCACCATCTCATTGACGGTACTGAATGCGTGTCCACTCACAATGGTGTGAGTATGAACGTCTATGAGTAAAGAATAATTCATAGGTCCCCCAACCCCCGAAGGGGGCGGCCTCCGGATTCGGTAAATTTATTGTCGTTATTATTGAAACAGATGTAAAAGAAATTATAGGCTATCCAATGTGCTTCCCCCAACCCGAAGACCGCCCCCTTCGGGGGTCGGGGGGCTTGAGCTATTTTACTTTTTAACTCTTAACTCTCTCATTTGAACAAATGAGAGCAGAACCATTTCTTTGCCACAGGCAGGAAGAGGTCGTGACCTGCAGCATTGAGGTGAGCCGTATCGTCAGGACGCTGGAAGTATTTCTTGCGGAACTCAGCATCACGCACCTTTATTATACTGCGTTTGTTGCAGTTGTCAAGCACAGGGATGCCGTACTTCTTGCATACCTTCTTTATTGCCTTGCACACAGGAACAAAGCCAGGTCTATCCACGTACCAAGGTGTGACGTAGCCAATCTTTGCCTTTGGACAAAGACGCTTGATACCCACGATAAGCGTATTGAGCGAATCGACAAACATCCTCAATGAGTCCTCATTGTTCTTTATCTTGTCCGCATCATTATGACCAGCGACGATGAGCACATAGTCTGCCGAAGGCTCCATTGCCGTATAGCGCACCCATAGAGCAGGGCCGAAGTTCCACTTGCCGTCATGCGAACGGTCGAAAGCAACGCACGAGCCATTTCTGCCGTAGTTGTTGTACGTCATTCCTAATTCCTTTGCCAACTTACAATGCCATGCCTCCTCCTTCGGACGCATGTGGTTAGCCACGTATGAGTCGCCGATAACATTCAGCACCTTCTGTGCAGAAGACGACATGAAGCAAAATGCCAATGCCGAAATAATAATAATAAATCTACGCATTCCATGCCCCCTACCCCATAAGGGGAGGTCTCCAGATTGATGGGGGAGAGACCTATTATGAGTTAATAATCGTCAAATCTTTGCCAAAGACTTTGATGTTTCTGCCTTTGTTGGTTGAGTAGCATCTACTCCACTTAACTCTACCTTATACGCATGAAACTGTTCATGGTAGCCATTGAACACATTGATGTCAACATCGCCATGGATGCCACGCACACGACCGAAAGGAGTGAGTTGCCAGAAGAGCAGCTTGACCTCAGGACGATACTCGCCATAACGAGCAATCCATACCTGATACTTCTCACAGATGTCGGGAGCCTTTACAAGGTGCTGACGTATAAACTTCTGACTTACGTATAGTATAGGACGCTTACCCGTACTTGCCTCTACAGTATTCATCCATATACGTATTGACTCGAACAGTTTCTGTTCGCCTCCACCCTTGGCTATCTCACGGTCGGTAGGTTCAACATCAAGTACAGGGGGCAGGTCATTAGCCTGCACATTGGTATTCTTGAGGAAGAAACGTGCCTGGTCAATTGCCTTGGTCTTGACAGAATAGAAATGGTATGCGCCACAGAGTATTCCGTGACGACGTGCATCACGTGCATCCATAGCATAATACTTGCTCTTAATCGTCGTGCCCTGTGTTGACTTGATATAGACGAACGACACAGGATAATTGATTGAGTCGGAGGCGTCTCCGCTGTTCTTTGCACCAAGGTACGATATGCGAAGATTCTTCCAGTCGATATTGTAACGCTTCCTGCCTATCTCGTGCTGGTAGCGTGAGATGTCTATTCCATACACACGGAGCGAATTATACACCATACGTTCGCCCTTGTACTTGCCATCCTTCCATTCGCCTGCCTTGACCATCTGTCCAGGAGTGACGAGGAAACCATTGCCATGACGATTACCATTGAGCCATTCGCCCTCATAGTAGCTGCCGTCAAAGTAGCTGTAACGACCCACTCCACAAGGCTTGCCATCGTGCGTAAGTTCGCCACGATATGTTCCTACAGAATCGGTAAACGTGCCTCGCACAAGTGTGTCTTCCTCACAGTCGCCAAGGTACTTATAGCCAAGCGTATCGAGCTCAGAGATGTCATGACACTCGTCAGGAGTGAATCCGAGGAAACGGCCGTCAGCATCCCACATAGGATTATGGGAGAAGGCATCCTTGAGACGCATCTTGCCGGCATCTTTCTTGCCATATTCTGGTACGAAGACGGAATCCTTCATCGTGTATTCAAACTTGCCAAACAATGGGAACGACACAGAGCACGCACCCTCAGGAAGCATCATCGACTCAATCTTGAGCAACACAGAATGCTTGTCCATCTTCCTATATTGAAGACCTGAGATACATTCCTCACCTTCCTTAACAAAAGGCAGACGATAGCACCACAGTTTTTGTATGGCTTTATTTCCGCTTACGCTCACATTATAATATGACAGAGGCACGACCTCTATGTTCTTTGCGTTACGCAGAATCTCAAGACGTGAAAGAAGATTATAGTTAGCTTTCTGCTCAGCCATCTTACGTTTGGAGTATTTGGTCACACGGTCATACTCGCTATCCATACCGTTGTGGACGGATATGTAATATTCGAGTTCCTTCTCTATCTCGTCATTATCGCTTATGCGACGCTCCATATTGCGGATATTGGCAGCAAGGATAGAGTCAAGTCCCGTGTTCATCTTACGAGATAGACGTTCGACGTCAGGAGCAAAGTCCTTGGCAAGTATCGTACCTGAGCACGAAGGAATGAACGACCACTCGTTAATCCATACTCCCGTGGTGACAGAAGAACAAAGAGCCTGAGACTCGACTGTGTCAAGTCCCAGGAATATGCTGTCCGACGACAATTCGGAGAAATACAATACTTCTTCCCCATCTGCCACGAGAGAATAACCCGTAAGGTGCTCTACCCTTACGAGCGATTTCTCCATTTCTTCTGGAGAATACGTCCTGTAAAGATAAACCACCTCTACGATGCCCGTCACAAGAATGACGGCTGCAAATATGAGAAGGGTGACACGCACCCATGATTTCTTTAACATAAGGCCCCCGTCAGCCTGTATTTTCATACAGGAGTTAAAAGTTATAAGTTAAAAGTTATAAGTTGAGTTAAAAAGTTTAGAGTTCTTGTAAAGCATCTCAAATTTCAAATTTGAGACTTATGTCTCCTGTTCATGTTGGGACACATAGATTTGACATCCACAAGAGTAATCTCTAACTTTTAACTCTTAATTTTTAACTTTTAACTCTTGCATCACTCATTCTTCGTGATGCAAGTTAGAATCCGTAAGTCAATCCAATAGTGAAGTACTCCTTGAACTGGAAGTAGCCAAGTGTGCTGTCCTTATCCCGAGGATTACGGTTATCATCAAAACGCCAGAGAGTATAAAGCTCTGTTGAGAAATACTTGCTGAATGAATATGAGAAGACATTCTCCATCTCTGATTCTGCATACTCGTATGTAGTATAGTAGTAGAGACGGCACTTCCAAGTGAGATTGTCTAAAATCCTGAAGTTGGAGTTGAACTCAAGACGCGAACCGAAGTCATGCTTTGCGGTAAGATTCTTGCCATCCTCCTTCATGTTGTAAGCCGAATAGATGTTCTCGTCATCCACACCTATATAGCGCAACTTGTATGACAATGGGAGGAGCGCCATAGAGAGTGAACAACCCTCCTTTTTCAACTTTGGCTTGTAGTCCATACCGATAGAAGCTGTAACGTCCAATGGTGCAAGAAAAGCAGAATACCTTCTGCGGTCATTTGACTTGTAGCCAGGAAGGAACTGGGTGTAAGCCTGCATGGAGAATGTATAGAACCATGAAGACTTTGTAGCCTTGACACCCACCTTGGAATTGAGGTTAATCTTATCCGTATTTGTCAAGAAGCTATGACACGTATCACTCGGAGCAGACATGAATCCGAGGCGCAAGTCAAGCGAGTTGTCCCACTGGATAAGCTTCTGGTCATTATAGTTGGCAGAAAGGAAGAGTGCCGTGAGGTTAGTCACGTTATTGTTTCCACCCTTATACCAGTTCTGCGAGAGATAGTTCTGAGTAAACTGGAGCGAGAACTTGCCCGAAGTCTTCCAGAAGTTAGGCTTAGTAACCTCAAGGTCAACATTCACATCGTCAAAGATGTCTGCCACATCATCAATCGTCTCTGCCGAACCCAAAATACCCTCAAGCTGATCTGCCTTAGCCTCAGCCACCACATCTGACTCCACGTCCACATTGGCAAGTTGAGCATCATAGTGAGAGAACACATTAGGCGAAGTAACGTATGCCTTAGCAAGCATCTTATCCACAGCATCGTTCAACTCCTCACGATAGGCAATATCCTCTGATGTTGCCTCCTCAGCAGGAGCATCCCAGTCAATATTGAAATTATTCTTTATCGAAGAGCTATAGTACATGCCCTGTCCGAGCATCCTGTACATATAAGGCGACAAGGCAACATCCGTCTCGTCACTCGTCTTGACACTTGCCGAAGCCAACTGAGTCATACGACCAGCAAAAGCCGTCCTCAACGAGTCCTCATAGTTAGTCACACGAGTCAACGCACGTGACCTTTGCGCCCTCCTTGCCGTCTGAGCCGACACAGAGGCTGTTGCCAGTACCGATAATGCAACGATAAATATCTTTTTCATACCAAACGATTTAATAATTTTCTGCAAATTTACGCATTTCATTTTAAAATACGAAATTTCACTATATTCTAATCATGTTTTTGATTTATTCTACTCGCTCAAGAGTCAGTACTTAGTCAGTACTAAATCAATACTTAGTCAGTACTTCGACTTAGACACTTACGGCAGTTTACAAGTCTTTCCTACCACATAGCTATCATTTTGTCACACGACAACCTTTCGTCAATCCTTCGCTAACCCTTCGTTAACCCTTCGTAATTTTTCCACGAACACCACTTGACATTTTGTCATCAAAAAACACATTTTCTGAATGGAGCGTTCGGAGTAACCACTCCCTCCCCATAGAGGGGGAGGGCTGGGGAGAGGGTCCGTTTACCTCATATCTTCCCTATACTGGGTAGGAGTGAGACCCGTCACCTTCTTGAACACACGGACGAAGTACGATTGATCACTATAGCCAAGTGAGTAAGCAATCTCCTTGATGGTAAGGTCGTCAGTAAGCAGGAGCAGCTGAGCCTTCTCCACCTTTTTCTGATTGATATACTGAAGAGGCGATGTATTGAAATGACGTTGGAAAATACGCGTAAGGTACGGCTTAGACACACACGCCACCTTGGAGAGTACTTCCGCATCCAACTCATCATTTAGATGAAGGTGTATATAATCGAGCACGCCACTTATTCTGTCATCCGTCGTCCACACACATGGAGTGGCGTAGCGTATGAAACGTGACATGAGCAGGAGGATACTGCCTCGCAACTCCATCTTCGCATACAGAGGCATGTCATTATATCGTTTCACATACTGGTTAAACTTGGATGCAAAATCATACGAGCTTGGGTCAGATGCTGGTAAGGCTGCATAAGGATAAAGACGGCACATATCTGCAAAGACACGTTCGTCACCTTCACATGCCTTCACCTCACTCGGGAAATCGTAATACTCAAAGATGTCAGCCTCCTTGCGAAAAGCTTCGTAAACATGCAGGTAGTAATGACAGAACTTGCCATCGCACCACGTTGTATGCTTGGTGTATGAAGGGATGATATAAAGGTGATGTGGGCGTAGCTCTATTACACCCGTGGCAAGATACACCTTGGCGTAACCCTCCGTCACGTAATAAACACGTGCAAAGGGCGACTGCACATCTTGCCAGTTCCAGTCGCCATCATGTCGGGCAAAGCCGACATTCAGCATCTGCAGGTTGATTGATTCAATTGGTAGTTGCATGAGGTTAGTTGCGGACCCTCTACCCAACCCTCCCCTTTCATGGGGAGGGAGAAGATACTCATTGGGTCACATGAAAAAATAATTAAATTGAATTCAATAATATCAAGCATCAATTACGACCTATACCCCCAAGGCAGTAGTCACCCTCCATATAGGGAGGGTTGGGGTGGGTCTCTCACTTCGCTTCCACAAACAAGGTCTTGATGCCCTTTATCTTCTGCCCCTTCATCTTTTCAAGGGCAGAACGCAATATCTTACGCTTGACAGCCACAAAACATTGGTGGTCCTTAACATCAATACGTCCTACATCATCACGCGTGAGACCTCCTATCTTGCACACGAAGCCGAGTACATCCATCTTGCTCAGTTTGTCCTTCTTGCCCTTACCTATGTAGATGGTAGCCCACTTTGATGGTTGTATCTCTGGCAACTTCTTAGGGATAAAGAACTCAGGCGCATCATCAATATACTCAGGAAGCGACTCCTCGTCATGAAGTATGATGTATGAGTTACCCTCTGCCTCCCAACGTGCCGTACGACCATTACGATGGATATAAGCATCCTCGTTAAGAGGAAGATGATAATGTACGATATTGTCAATCTCAGGAATATCCAATCCACGTGCACTCAGGTCGGTACTCACAAGCACGTTGCTCGTACCATTGGAGAACTTGTATAGCGACTTCTCACGATGCTCCTGATCCATGGCACCATGGAACATCTCACACCCCACCCCATTATCCTTGAGGAACTTGTAAGTACGCTCCACAGCCTCACGATAATTGAGGAAAACAATGGTAGATTGCTGTCCGAACACCTTCAACAGACAGAGGAGTGTCTCCAGCTTATCCTTGACAGGCGACTTGACGAGATGAACTGAGATACGTGAAGCCACCTCCTCGTTCTCACCTTGATAGTTGAGGAAGATGAGCGAGGTGAATCCCACGAACTCAGGAATCTTGCTTGACTCCGTAGCACTTAGCAAGTACCTACGACCGAGCATAGGCATAAGTTCGATGGCATGCTGCATCTCATCGAGGAAACCGAACTCAAGACACTTGTCAAACTCGTCAATAACGAGTGTACGAATAGCATCCGACTCTATGTTACGCTTCTCTAAATGATCGACAAGACGACCAGGAGTAGCAATCACGATATGCGGTTTCACGCCCATGAGTGTACGATGCTCCTCCATGGCAGGACGACCGCCATAGCAACTCAAGCTACGGATGACAGACTTCATCTGCTTTACCACTCCATCAATCTGGAGGGCAAGCTCACGCGAAGGCACCATTACCACAGCCTGCACACGGTCGTCCTCAGGATTGAGCGACTGGAGCACAGGAAGCAGATAGGCAAGCGTCTTACCCGTACCCGTAGGCGAGAGAAGAACCATATCCTTTCCTTCCGAATAGCGTGAAACGGATTCCTGTTGCATAGCGTTAAGTTCTGCTATTCCAAGCTTCTGCAACGCAGCATCTATATTGAATTTTTCCATAATCTTTGTTTTGTCTAAAGGGGTAAAATCTTCTTAGAGGGCTTGACACACTTATTCACTCAGACTTTCCTTCTCCTGAGAATCCACACGATATTTCCAATCATCCACACAAGAAGGACGATGAAGAAACGTGTACGCCCAGGGTGCTCAAGTGAGCGATACCACTCCCATAGTTGAGGCATTCCGAAGAAACGAAAAAGCCACAAGGACAGCAATACAACGCCCTTAGCTATAATCTGTAGCGCTATAAAGCTGACTACCAACGATACTATTTCGTTTCTCTTCGTTGCCATTCAAATAATCATTTTCGGCAAAGTTACAAATTTATTACGTCATATCATCACTCTTGGACAATAAAACCGCAACAAAAGCAAAACGTGTTTATTTTACATACATCCTGACCCCTTGTGGGAGGTCAGAAGGGGCAACAAATAAAACAGGCGGAGGGTTATCCCTTCGCCTGCCTTCATATTTACATTTTTGTAAATTCACAAGTGATAATGATTTTTTAGCGATGTGCCATCTCAGAATACTTGCGCATCACTCTTCTGTAGTAACCTTCAGAAGCACGTTTGCGTGACATACATCTCAAGTCGCCTGAACACCAAAGACGGATTGCCATCTCCATGTTACCCTCCTTGTTGTAATGTTCCTGAAAGATGATAAACATCTCTATAGATTTTTGCTTATCATAACGGTCATTGTAAGTATAGGCCTTTGTGCCTAAAATCTGGTTGACCTGACGAACAAGAACCTTTGAAATCTGAAGGTATCCTACATAAAGTCCATTCTTTGATACAAGCTCAGGATGTCCTTCGCTCTCTACCTGTGCAATGGCCTCTACAACGGGTCCCCATTTCTTTTCGAGGTTGATGTCCTGTGCCGACACACCAAGACTTACAACTACCATTAACAATAAAACCAAATTTCTTTTAATCATAAAACACAATTTTAGTTAATACTCACCCAGCTCAACATAAGGATAGATATCCATTTTTTCACCAAACATGCTGGGTGCTTTCTTCTCTCAAAGCAGCAACGCCTTGCCGCCGTTCAATTGGTGGTATGAACATGTGCCTCTGTTTCAAAAGCACGTTGCAAAGGTACGACATTCTACCGATTTAACCAAAAGTTTTTAACATTAGAGGGTCTTTTTAAACCTTTTTAGCACAATTGATTTATGTCGACTAAATCGGGTTATTTATCTTATTTTATGCACAATAAAGAAAAGAGTCTCTCAAAGCCATCGGACTTTGAGAGACTCTACGCTTTTTTGCTTAGTTGAGAATTTATCAACTACTAACATTGTCCCATTTCGGAGTCAAACAGGTCATATTGTACTTAATCGTCGTCAAGTTTGAGTACCGCAAGGAAGGCTTTCTGAGGTACAGAAACATTACCGATTTGCTTCATACGCTTCTTTCCTCGCTTCTGTTTTTCGAGGAGTTTACGCTTACGGCTTACGTCACCTCCATAGCACTTTGCAAGCACATCCTTACGCACCTGCTTGACAGTCTCACGTGCCACAATCTTACCTCCAATAGCTGCCTGAATAGCAATATCAAACTGCTGACGTGGGAGGAGGTCCTTGAGACGCTCACACATACGACGACCGAGGTTCACGGCATTATCCACGTGCGTAAGCGTAGAAAGGGCATCCACAGGTTCTCCATTAAGGAGAATATCAAGTTTCACGAGCTTGCTCTCACGGAATCCCGCTGGAGCATAGTCGAACGAAGCATATCCACGTGATATGGACTTGAGCTTGTCGTAGAAGTCGATGACAATCTCGCCAAGTGGCATGAGGAACTGAATCTCCACACGATTTCCAGCGATAAAGTCCTGCTTGATGAGTTCTCCACGCTTGCCAAGACAAAGCGTCATGATAGGACCGATATATGTGGCTGTCGTGATGACCGTAGCACGTATATATGGTTCCTCTACATGGTCGATGAGCGTTGGGTCAGGCATTCCGCTTGGGTTATGAACCTCCTCGCAGTCGCCATGCTTGTCATACACCATGTAGCTTACGTTAGGCACAGTCGTGATGACATCCATATTGAACTCACGGTCAAGACGCTCCTGCACAATCTCCATGTGGAGAAGTCCGAGGAATCCACAACGGAAACCGAATCCGAGGGCTGCTGAACTCTCGTGCATGAACGTGAGTGAGGCATCATTCAACTGGAGTTTCTCAAGTGAGGTACGAAGGTTCTCGTAGTCCTCTGTTTCTATTGGGTAGATACCCGCAAAGACCATCGGCTTCACCTCTTGGAATCCCTTGATGGCTTCCTGGGTAGGATTGGCAACAGTCGTGATTGTATCGCCCACCTTTACCTCGGTAGCATTCTTGATACCTGTCACGATGTAACCCACGTCACCCGTACGGAGTTCCTTCTTTGGCACCATGTCCATCTTGAGCGAACCAATCTCCTCGCTCAGGTACTCCTTCTTTGTATTGAAGAAACGCACCTTCTCTCCTGGACGCATCACACCATTCACAATCTTGAAGTATGCGATGATACCACGATATGAGTTAAAGACAGAGTCGAAGATAAGTGCCTGAAGTGGAGCATCCTCATCACCCACTGGATGTGGCACACGTTCAACTACGGCACGAAGGATGTCCTCAACTCCCTCACCCGTCTTACCTGAAGCGTAGATGATGTCGTCGAGGTCACAACCAATAAGGTCAACAATCTCGTCTGCCACCTCTTCAGGCATGGCGTTTGGCATGTCTATCTTGTTGATTACAGGAATAATCTCAAGATTATGGTCAATAGCCATATAGAGGTTGGAGATTGTCTGAGCCTGTACACCCTGAGTGGCATCAACCACAAGAAGTGCTCCCTCACAAGCGGCAATACTACGTGATACCTCGTAAGAGAAATCGACGTGTCCCGGAGTATCAATAAGGTTGAGCACAAAGTTCTGTCCCTCATACTCAGCCGCTTTCTCATGAGGCTTCTCTGCATTTGTCTCGTACTTGTACTCCATCTGGATGGCATGACTCTTGATAGTGATACCACGCTCCTGCTCCAGATCCATGTCGTCAAGCATCTGTCCCTGAGTAATCTTTATCGTATTTGTCTTCTCCAGCAACCTGTCGGCAAGTGTACTCTTTCCGTGGTCGATGTGAGCTATGATACAAAAGTTTCTGATATTCTTCATAAAAAAATCGTATTTGGGCACAAAGGTACGGAAAAATTATCAATTTGCCAATACCCCACACAAATTAAAGATTACACATTTGACATTCTTGAAGTTAAGTTATTACTTAACCCAAACAACATAGTCGCCCTTGCGAGGAGCCTGTGGCTTCAAAGCATCAGGAGCGGCATAGCCGACAATACAGTTGCCGATACCCTCATACTCATCCGTAAGACCAAGGTCACGGAGCAACTGCCTGCCCTCTTCCGTCTCAAATGTCTCCTTGGCACGATGAATCCAGCAAGAGCCAAGACCAAGGCTGTTGGCAGCAATCATCATGTTCTCCATCACGAGTGAACCATCATACACATAAGTGCCCACACTCTTCTTGGCGAGCACAACGAGCACCACAGGAGCGCCATAGAAAGGGTCAGAATGACCAGATGTAGTCTTCAGTCCTCTACCCATGACTATTTCGAGATTCATACGACTCATTCGGTCACGCATCTCCTTGTTTGTGATGGCTATGATGACTGGCGACTGCTGATTCATTCCGCTTGGCGCGTATGTACCAGCCTCAACTATTTGTTTCACAAGTTCAATCTCGACAGGCTTGTCAAGATACTTCTTCACGCTTCGGCGTGAGATAATGTCATTTATTGTTGCGTTCATGATTAAATAAAAGCTTCAAGGCTTCTGCTGCAAAGATACAGAATGTTCATAAAACAGCCAAGATATTCTTTCGATTTTTTCTGTTACGCGACATAGCATTTTTTCATCTCATAGGAGTCAGTACTTAGTCTCTACTTGGTCAGTACTTAGTCACTACCTCAAAGTATGAACGCAGATTCACCTAAACAGATCAGAAAGTGAGCAATATTTTAAGCCATTTCGTTTGGCGAATCCAACAATTATGCGTATTTTTGCACATAAAATTTAGGAACTAATGAACAAAACAATCTTCAACAAGACATTTTTGGCTCTTGGCTTTGTAACATCAGCACTCACATTTGGCAGCTGTGGCGATGATGACGACAACAACAAGCCTGACACAAAGCCATACAACGGCATAGTGGCATATTATGATGTTAGCGGAACAATCCTCAACACAGAGAAAAAACCTCTGATTGACGTAGAGATAACAATTGAGAACGTATTCGAGACAGGCGAAGAGAAGACGATTCTCTACGAGACAAACACTGGCGCATACTTCATCAACTCAATCAACACAGAAGGCGAATACCATAAGGTAGGTTTTCTGAACACTCACGAGCCGATATGGAACATGAGGCATTTCCGTATCATCACCACACCATTGGATGATGAGTATCTTCCTGACACATCAATCATCGACTACAAAATCACAGATTTGGAGAAGATACCAACCATGGTAAAACCTGATGACTGGTATGGCAGATATCGTGCAACTGCAGACTTCACACTAAAGAAGAAATAAAAGGAGAAAGGAGTGTTTTTAATGCTCTCTCCCCTACCATCCCCTTACGTTCCTGTTCATTTCTCTTAGGAAACGAACAGGAACATAAGGGGAAACCCAAATTCAACCAATAACCATTAGCTTAGCTCAACTAACTCCCAACTCACTCATCATGAAAAAGAACAAAGACAGAGCAATAGCGATTTTGCTATGTATCTAATATCGTAAAAACAAAAAAAACAAAAAAAAAATCATTTTGCGTGTCAACTTTCGTGATAAGCCTGCGTATAGTTAAGTAGAAGCAACAAAACAAACATGTAAAATAAATCCTGATGAACAAAGAAACTGAAGAACTCATAGCAGGGCTGGCAAACCAATCGCCGCAGGCACAGCAACAGTTGCTACGGCTGTATGGGCAGATGGTCTTTGCCCAAATCGTGAGGATGGTCACGCGACAGGAAGATGCCGAGGAGATTTACCAGGATGTCTTTGTCAAGGTATTCGGCAATATTGCCTCGTACAACGAGAGCGAAGCGTTACTATCTACATGGATTAACAGGATAGCCTACTATGAGTCGATTAGTTTCCTGCGAAAGAAGAAAGACAAGCTGATGTATGTGGATGACAGGGCTGTAAACTTCGACAGCATTCTTGAGGAACAAGTGGATGATGCCCTGGACAATGGAGATGAGCAGACCATTTTTCTGATTGAACGAGCCTTGAAGTTCATTCCACCTTCGGAACAGGCAATTGTAACGATGTTTTATTTTGACGACATGAGCATCAAGGACATTGCCTACATCACCGAATCTACATCCACAGCCGTGGCTCAACGACTTAGCAGGACGAGAAAGAAACTATATCACGTAATCAAATCTTTGCAAAATGACGACAGATAATTATAATCATAGGGATAGCAACCTGAGAAAAGCGCTTGCGCACAGGGAGCAACTGTTGCCCGAGATGCCTGCCGACCTTAACGACAGGTTGATACAACGGGTTGCAGACACACGACGTCGTAACAGACGCATCGTGTGGCCGTGGGTGGCAGCAGCTTGTATAGCAGGTGTCATCTCCATAGTTCTGATGCCCCCAAAGGAGAGTACCACAGGCGTAGCATCAAGTGTAGAGTGTGTTGCGAGCAACACGGATGTTAATACCGAAGAGGATAAGCATACCGACACACTTAAAGTAACAACTGAAGACATGCCAGTCATGACTAAGCGCAAGGTGACTTATCACACTCAGCAAGTAGCAGTCGTAAGCAAGCCACAGCCAAAGGACGATACTGTGGAAGCAAATCCGGCAGCGACATCCGAACAAGCTCCACTTGAATACGTTACAGACGATGGCAAGAGGATTATACTTGCCACGAATCCAGAACGACTCAAATACACTCCTGAGGAAATAGAAAAACTCAAGGAACGTGTCCGACAGAAATATATAGAATTGCTCCAGTTGGAGACAGAGATATTTGAGGCTACTCAGGAGCAGCTATCTGCGATGAATGAAGAAATTAAAAACTAAAACTTAAATACAGATTATGAAAAAGATGATTCTTATGCTTGTTGCAATAATGATTGCAGCATGCGGCATTAAAGCGATAAACATCGAGCAGCCAAAGGCTGCCGTCGAGAACAATAGTGAATATAAGTCTCCTGACAAGTTTATTTCTTGTATTAATATCATAATTGACAAATGGGGAGATAAGGACAAGACCCAAAACACAGTTTCGCGAAATCCTGAATCTGGAGCAATTGTAAGCAAGGTCGTAATTGTACCTTTTAACCATGGTCGTAGTCCTCAAACGTTCTTAGAAGCGGATTTGAAAAAAGCCATTAATGCTTATGATGACGATAAAGAATGTGCCTACAATTATGGAAGAATAAACAATGTGGGGGGAGATCGCCCTCCGAGAGACTATTGGGCTACATTTACAGGTGAAGACGAGGGGTTTCAGGAAATTATATTGAGTCAAGCTGATCGTCTTACTTATAATTTGGTTTTTATGGAAGTCAAGAACGCCGATGACCCGACTAAACGTGACTTCTATGCCATCAAGTGGAGAAAAAGACAAGAGGACTACGACGGTAAGGTGTATATGATTACGTCCAAGCGTCCGGATTTGATCATGCGTGGTGCGAACACATCAAGCGAAGAGAAAGCTGAAGACGTTTTCAGTAGCAACGACAAGAAAATGTATTTGTTGTACCAAAAAACAGCACAGGAATACAAAAACACGATAGATGAGTTCTTCGCCAAGTTGAGGTCCACAGGATACGGCGTTGCTGGTACAGAAAATTATAAAGAACGTGAAAGATTGAAAAAAATCATCGATGATTACACAAATAAATACGAAGAGGTCGTAAACAAGTTGCACGTCCTGATTATGCAGCAAAAATAGAAGTCAAATATCGCTTGAAAAAGAATAATGTGGATTATTGAGGCCGATAATACGGAATAACGACCTTGATAATCCGCATTAGGTATTGTGTTATAATAACTTTTTTCTGTTTACGACAAAAGCGTTAAGCAACCAAAGTGATTAGATGCCCATTCTACACATGATAACCATGTGGAAGAAGCAAATCATGCAACTATAAGCACATTAACAGAAACATACTCATAAAAACATTATGTTTAACCATCGTTTTTCGATGCATTAGTTGTATCTTTGCAAACAGAAGAATTATAATCGCTATGGCGGAATTTAAGTTTTCCCGATTTGGAACGGATTTGGGATTGACTGCAACTGGTGCAAAATAAGAGAACAGTTGCGTCCATTGCTTGACAAGGATGAAAAAAACATCCTTGACTTTACTGGTGTCAATGTGGTCACAAACTCATTTGCAGACGAATGTATTGCAAAATTACTCCTCGAAATGCCACTTGACGAATTAAAGAAGCGTACCACCTTCCGCGGCTTGAATCCTTTAGCAGAAAGGTGTGTACTTGTTGCACTACAAAGAAGAGATAAAGTTATAAAGGAAGCAAAAATTTTACAGGAGAGGAAAATACAGAAAAACACATATAACAGGCTAAAAAAAGACATCTATTAAGTACCAAATAAAAATTAAACAAAAATCCCACGCACATCGTTCCAAAATCAAAAATTAGTACTATATTTGCCGTAAAAAAATAAACATTCCAATTATCAACCATAACAAATGGCTATAAAAACAGAATGTTTTAGCAAAATAAAGACATCTATGACTTATATAAAATCCATAATTACGCCAAAGCCTTTTCTCAAATGGGCAGGAGGTAAAGGGCAACTACTCTCACAATTAGACGAATTGCTTCCTCCGAATATGAATAAAAAGGAGATTACCTACATCGAACCATTTGTTGGCGGTGGAGCCATGCTGTTTCACATGCTACACAAATTTCAAAACATACAAAGGGTAGTAATTAATGACATAAATCCATATTTGATTACAGCATATCGTACAATCAAGAACAACCCAAATGAATTAATTGAGCGCCTTTTTACTCTTGAGCACCAATATTATGCTTTAGAAAGCGAAGAGGCAAAAAAAGCATTTTTCCTTGGGGTAAGAGAAATGTTTAATGAAGAAACTTTGGACGAAATTGATAGAACAAAATATTTGATTTTTTTAAATCGTACTTGCTTCAATGGTTTATACAGAGTAAATTCAAAAGGCAAATTTAACGTTCCTTTTGGACGTTACCTGCAACCAACTATCTGCAATGAAGACATAATCAAAGCAGATAGTGCAATACTGAATCGTGTAGATATTACAATTTTAAATGGCGATTTTGAACATACAATAGACTACATCAGCGACGGATACAATTTCTTTTATTTTGATCCACCCTATCGTCCATTAAATGCGACGTCTAATTTCAATTCCTACTCAAAAGAAGAATTCAACGATAACGAACAAATAAGATTACGTAATTTCTGTGCTTTACTAAACGAGCATTTGGACACAGATTGGATGTTAAGTAATTCCGATTGTTCTGCAAAGAACTCTAACGACACTTTTTTTGAGGACATATATAACGATTACACCATCAACAGAGTGTATGCTTCGCGTTCAATAAATGCAAATCCAAACAAAAGAGGAAAGCTTACAGAATTGCTAATTAGCAACTACTCTCCAGAAGGATGCGAAACGAAAATAGCAGAGTGCATATAGTTTTATCTCATCTCTTAAAAATGGAAAATAAGAATTTTGAATTGTTTATGAGCCAACTGTACGAAACAAACGCCACGTTGGACTTTTATTGTGATTTCGACAAAATCAAAAAGAATGTTGAGGACATCTCTATCAGCTTAAACACATTAAACTATCTCATTGGACAAGAAGACTTAGCAAATGCGGTTAAACGTCTATGGGAAAGAGATCCGCGTGTTTTCCAAGTTTTAGACATACTAATTGCAACAAGAAAAAAAGATAAGAAAAAATATCTACAACAAGACAAAAAGGCACGTCCAATAAACGAATTATTCCAGTCTCCCGATGGAATTATAAAGTTCCTGACAGACACAGGATTAGCAAAACTTATCAAAAACAAAGACATCAAGAATTTTGTGGATTATGTTTTTGGAGTAGAAACTGGACTCGATTCCAATGCCCGTAAAAACAGAAGCGGGAAAGTTATGGAGAAATGGATTTTTGACATCTTCACGAAAAATGGAATTAACTGTCAGCAACAAGTTGAGAGCAAAAAATTTCCTGATGTTAAAAATGTTTTAAGAAAAGACATAAAACGTTTCGATTTTGTAATCACAACGAAGAAAAATACATACTTAGTAGAGGTTAATTTTTATGCTGATGGAGGAGGTTCAAAGCCAAGTGAAGTTGCACGTGCATATTCAGAGCTTTCTCCTAAAATCAATGGAATTAAAGGATATAAGTTTGTATGGATTACAGACGGAATGGGTTGGGATGGCGTCGGTTCTTTCAAAGAAGCATACGAATCAATCCCATACGTATATAACATCACAAACATAACATCATTTATTAATTTATTGAAGTTAGAATTATAAATGCTAAGTGCCTATTATAAATCCGTATCACACGACTTCAATCTCCTGCATGGCGACACTTTCGAACTTCTTCCACAGTTCAATTTCAAGTTCGACATGATATTTGCCGATCCACCTTATTTCCTCTCAAATGGAGGTATAAGTGTGCAGAGCGGTGAAATTGTTTGTGTGGATAAAGGCAAGTGGGACAAGGGGATGTCCTTTGAAAAAATCGACACTTTCAACTTACGTTGGATCACCCTATGCAAAGACAAGCTTAAAGAAAATGGCACTATATGGATTTCTGGTACATATCACAACATTTTCAGCGTAGCAAACGCTCTAAACCAATTAGGATTTAAAATACTGAATGTCATTACGTGGGCAAAAACAAACCCTCCACCAAATATCTCATGCAGATATTTTACATATTCAACAGAATTTGTCATTTGGGCAAGGAAGTCGGAAAAAGTGCCACATTACTACAATTACGAACTGATGAAACACATCAACGGAGATAAACAGATGCGTGACGTGTGGTATTTGCCATCAATTGCCCAATGGGAAAAAACATGTGGGAAACATCCAACTCAGAAACCATTATGTCTTCTTTCAAGAATAATAATGGCATCAACAAAAAAAGGAGCTTGGATTCTTGACCCATTTGCAGGAAGTAGCACTACGGGGATTGCTGCAAATCTTTTAAACAGACGCTTCCTTGGTATCGAGCGTGAGGAAGAATTTGTATCAATAAGCATGGCACGACGTGAGGAATTAGAGCAAGGTGACAACTTTGAAATTTTTCGAAAAAAAATAGCAGATATAGCGAAGACGATGACAGAAGATACTGACGTTTACAAATGTCAAGAATCCGATTTCACAGACGACCTACCGTTTCTCATATAAAATTTGTTTTATGTTGTTAATGATGAATTAGCAGCATAAAACACATGGGTTTTAATGGACTATCATACCACGCAAAACACACTAATTGATATCTGTTTTAGAGGCAAAACACATTTTTTCTCTGTCACTTTTCCTCGTTTATCTAATTTTCACTAACTTTGTGCGCTTAAAAGTGAAAATAATAAAAATACAACATAATGAACGTATCTTATAAATGGCTTAAGGAATATGTCGATTTCGACATGACCCCACAGGAGGTGGCAGCAGCTCTCACTTCTGTTGGTTTGGAGGTTGATGCGGTGGAAGAGGTACAGTCAATCAAGGGAGGCCTTGAGGGACTCGTTGTGGGCGAAGTACTCACTTGTGAGCCTCATCCAAACAGCGACCACATGCACATCACAACCGTAGATGAAGGTAACGGCGTGGTGCAGCAGATTGTCTGCGGCGCACCTAACGTGGCTGCTGGTCAGAAGGTCATCGTGGCTCAGTTGGGCTGCAAACTCTACGACGGCGAGGAGTGCTTCACAATCAAGAAGAGCAAGCTTCGTGGTGTAGAGTCAAACGGTATGATTTGTGCAGAGGACGAAATCGGTATCGGTACAAGTCACGACGGTATCATCGTGCTCCCACAGGATGCAGTAGTAGGTACTCCTGCTGCTGAATACTACGGTCTCGAGAGCGACTGGGTAATCGAGGTGGACATTACACCTAACCACTCAGACGCTTGCTCACACTGGGGTGTTGCACGCGACTTCTATGCTTATCTCAAGCAGAACGGATATAAGACATCACTTCACCGCCCATCTGTTGATGAGTTCAAGGTGGAGAGCAACGACCTCAAGATTGACGTGGAGGTAGTAAGCAAAGAGGCTTGTCCTCGTTACTGTGCAGTATCTGTCAAGAACTGTGAAGTAAAGGAGAGCCCAAAGTGGTTGAAGGAGAAGCTCACAACTATCGGTATTCGTCCTATCAACAATATAGTAGATATCACAAACTATGTGATGATGGCTTATGGTCAGCCACTCCATTGCTTCGATGCAGATATGATTAAGGGCAACAAGGTAGTCGTAAAGACTATGCCAGAGCGCACACCATTCGTCACTCTCGACGGAGTGGAGCACAAGCTTTCAGAGCGTGACCTTGCGATCTGCAACGCAGAAGAGCCTATGTGTATCGCAGGCGTATTCGGTGGTAAGGGTAGCGGAACATACGAGACAACAAAGAACGTACTCTTTGAGTCTGCTTACTTCCACCCAACATGGATTCGCAAGTCTGCACGTCGTCACGGACTCCAGACAGATGCAAGCTTCCGCTTCGAGCGTGGTATTGACCCAGCAGGTCAGATTTATGCTATCAAGATGGCTGCCCTCATGGCAAAGGAACTCGCTGGTGGCGAAATCTCAATGGAGATTGTTGACATCAAGGACGAGAGCCTCCCACAGGATGCAATCATCGAGACAACATACAAGTACATTGCAGACCTTATCGGCAAGGAGATTCCTGCTGAGACAATCCAGAGCATCCTCACAGACCTTGGTTTCAGGGTGCTCGAGAGCAGCGCAGAAGGATTGAAGGTTCAGGCTCCAGCATTCCGCGTGGATGTAAAGAAGCCTTGTGACGTAGTAGAGGAGATTCTCCGTATCTACGGCTACAACAATATCGAGATTCCTTCACAGGTTAAGTCTTCGCTCACAACAAAGGGTGAACTTGACCGTTCAAACAAACTCCAGAACATTATTGCTGAGCAACTCGTTGGTTGTGGATTTAACGAAATCCTCAACAACTCACTCACAAAGACTTCATACTATCCAGAGGGAGAGGACGCAGAAGGTGCTACATACCCACAGAGTAACTGTGTACGCCTCATGAACCCACTCTCACAGGATCTTGGCGTACTCCGCCAGAGTCTCCTCTTCGGTGGTCTTGAGTGCATTAGTCACAACAGCAACCGCCGTATGCCTAACCTCAAGTTCTTTGAGTACGGCAACTGCTACTACTTTGCTCCAGACAAGAACCTTGAGAAGGTAGATGAGAACGGAGAAGTACTCAAGGCAAGTGCTGAGTCATCAAAGAAGATTCTCAATGCTTACAGCGAGGATTATCACCTCGGTCTCTGGGTAACAGGTAAGCGTGTAACAGGCAACTGGGCACATGCTGACGAAGAGTCATCTGTATTCGAGTTGAAGGCATACGTACTCAACATCCTTACACGTCTTGGCGTTCCATTTGGAGCACTCGTGTTTGGCAACGTCAAGAACGACATCTTTGCAGTAGGTACTTCAATCCAGAATCGTGGTGGCAAGACTATCGCTGAGTTCGGTATCGTAAGCAAGAAGCAGACAAAGAAGGCTGATGTGGATGCACCTGTATATTATGCAGATATCAACTGGACAAACCTCATGAAGCTTATCAAGAAGTCATCCGTATCTTACTATGACGTTCCTAAGTTCCCAGCAGTAAGCCGTGACCTTGCACTTCTCCTCGACACTAATGTGGAGTTTGCAGCAGTTGAGGCAGCAGCATTCTCAGCAGAGAAGAAGCTTCTCAAGGAGGTTAAGCTCTTCGACGTATATGAGGGCAAGAGCCTTGAGGCAGGCAAGAAGAGCTATGCTGTCAACTTCGTTCTTCAGAGTGAGGACAAGACACTTAACGACAAGGCTATCGAGGCTGTAATGCAGAAGATTGAGCAGAGCATCGTTAAGGCAACTGGCGCAACAGTTCGTGGCAAGTAAAATAAAAGTTAGAAATTAAAAATTTAAACATACAATTATATAAGAATAAGATTATGGGACGCGCGTTTGAATTCCGTAAAGCGAGAAAATTGAAGAGATGGGGTAACATGGCAAAGACTTTCACACGCCTTGGCAAGCAGATTGCCATTGCTGTAGCTGAAGGTGGTCCAGACCCAGACAACAACGCACACCTCCGTGCCGTTATTGCTACTTGTCGTCACGAGAACATGCCAAAGGACAATATCGACCGTGCAATCAAGAACGCAGTAGGTAAGGATAAGTCAGCTTGGAAGAGCGTAACTTACGAGGGATATGGACCTCACGGAGTTGCCGTACTTGTTGATACTCTTACAGACAACACAACACGTACAGTTGCAGATGTTCGCTCTATCTTCAACAAGTTCAATGGTAACATGGGAACTACTGGTTCTCTCTCATTCCTCTTTGACTACTACAGCCAGTTCACATTCAAGAAGAAGGCTGACATGGACATGGACGAGTTCGTACTTGAGGCTATCGAGTATGGCGTAAATGACGAGTACGACGAGGAGTACGACGAGGAGAAGGACGAGACAACAATCACTATCTATGGTGATCCAAAGCAGTTCGCCCAGATTCAGAAGTATCTTGAGGAGAACGGATATGAGATTACAGGTGCAGAGTTCACATACGTTCCAAATGACCTCAAGGAGGTTACTGACGAGCAGCGTGAGACTCTCGACAAGATGGTTGAGCGTCTTGAAGAGTTCGACGATGTACAGAACGTATATACAAATATGAAGTAAAAGTCTTATTCTACTTTTACAATACATAGAAGTCAAGGAGTTCGGAAGTTAAGGAGTAATATCTTAACACCTGCAACTCCCTGACTTCATAATTTATAAAAAATACAAACATGAAACAAATCTTCCGTACAAGAGGAATATGTGCACAGGCAATAGCCGTGGACGTTGACGAGACAACAGGCATCATCAACGAGGTACAGTTTGCCGGTGGATGCAACGGTAACACACAGGGTGTTGCTGCACTCGTAAAGGGTCGCAAGGCAGACGAAGTAATTCCACTCATCGAGAACATCAACTGTGGAGGCAAGGGCACATCATGTCCTGCACAGTTGGCGGCAGCACTCAAAGAGGTACTTGCTAACAAGTAAAAGTAGGATTCTCAAATCTAAAGTTTCAAATTCTTAATCTATAATTCATGCCTTCAGAAAAAAAGATACAACATCTGTATGAATTATATTGGGTTAATTCGCTTTTTTTGTAGACATAAATTTGGATTTTCTGATAAGACATTAGAATATTGAGCACCCATAAAGTATCAAATAACAAAGAAATGCAATAAGAGAATTACAAAAAAGCCACAAAAACGGTGTTTTTCGTTGATTTTTGTAATTTGTGCAGAAAAATGTGTGTCCGCACACACATTTTTCTTCGTTTTATTTGTCTGAATGTACAAATATGTTTACCTTTGCAACGTACAACTATGATTCCTATAATCAAGTTAGGTGAATTGGTAAACAAATAAGTTCTATTTTTAAAAGGTAAAAATTATGTTACAGGCAAAAGCAGGAAACATCGCTGGAATCATCTGGAAGGCACTCTCAACTGCAGAAACTCCTCAGACATTCAAGCAAATAAAGAAAGTAACTAAGTTGACAGAGAAGGATTTTATTCTCGGTCTCGGATGGCTTCTTCGTGAGGACAAACTCAACGCTGTAGAAACAGGCGACGAGAAGGACCCATACGCTTACTCAATCAAGTAAGAGACCTACCCTACATAATCTCCACAAAAGGAGAAAAAGATGGGACAAAAGAATCATCCTTCAAAACAATGGGAAATGACAAAAGGCTAAAGACATCATTCTTTAGCCTTTTGTCGTTATCAAGAACAGACAACCATTCGTCCAATAACTTATATTGACATCGGTTAACTCCTAAAAATAATATAGGTTAGAATCTACAAAAGCGTATGGATTATTTGCATATATAGAATAAAAAACGTACTTTTGCCCCGAAATTCTTTCCCATACTAACCACGAGTAATTAACAAGAATAGATTTGGAAACAATCATCATATCAATCGTTTGTCTCATAGCAGGAACATTCATCGGTTATCTGTTTTTCAAGAGCAAAAACACATCTGTGATGTCACAGGTGGCTATGCTTGATAATGACAACAAGCGTCTTGCCGAGGAGAAAGGGAAACTTGAATGTACAATACAGTCACTCACGGCTGAGGTGAAAAACCTTACGTCAGAGAGAGACAAGTATGAATGGGATGCTGCTAACCTTCGCAAGGAAACAGAAAGTCTCCGAAAGGATGCAGAAGAAAGACTAAGTGTCGAAAGAGACAATTTCCGCAAGATACAGGAAGATACGAAAGCACAATATGAGCAACGCATCACGCAACTCAAGGAGGCAGACGACAAGCATCATGCCGAGGCTATGCACGAGCAGCAGGTACGTTTTGATGAGACGATTGCCAAAGTGACTGCAGAGATGAAAGCTGCCACAGAAACTATGCTCAAGGAACGTCAGAAGGACTTTGCCGACTCAAGCAACGAGACTCTCGGACAGATTGTCAATCCTCTCCGCGAAACCATCGACAAGATGAAACAGGCGATGGCAGAGACTACGGAGAAACAAACAGCCATGAGCAGCGAGATGAAGGTGAACATAGAACACATGATGCGCCAGAGCGAAGCTGCAAAACTGAGTGCAGACGAACTCGCAAGAGTATTCAAGCACGGAAACAAGGTACAGGGCGACTGGGGTGAGACTGTTCTTGACGAGATACTCCAGTCACAAGGGCTCACACGAGGCGTGCATTACGACACTCAGGCAGTCATAAAGGATGCCAACGGAAATGTAGTAAAGACAGAAGATGGCGGAATAATGAGACCTGACATCATCATGCACCTTGACCAGAAGCGTGAGGTCATCATCGACTCAAAGGTGTCTATGTCTGCCTACATAGATTATGTGAATGCAGAAAACGAGGAAGACAGACAACGTGCACTCAAGGCACACATCGACAGCGTGACAAAGCACGTCAAGGAACTCTCAGAAAAGGACTATGCAGGCTACATACAGGCTCCTAAGGTGAAGATGGATTATGTAATCATGTTCGTGCCTAACACAGGTGCACTTTGGACAGCACTCAATGCACAGCCTGACCTATGGCGTAAGGCTATGGAGAAGAACGTGTTCATCGCTGACGAGCAGACACTCTTTGCTGCCCTTCGCATCATCAACCTCACTTGGACACAGATTGCTCAGGCACAGAACCATGAGAAGGTTTTCAAACTTGCAAATGACATGATAGACCGAGTTGGTCAATTCGTGAAAAGATATCAAGTTTTGGGTAAGGCTCTCGAAAATGCCCAGAAGGCTTACGATGACGGAGGAAAAAAGCTTGCCCCACAAGGACAGAGCATCCTCGTGACAGCAAATATGCTTCTCAAACTTGGCGCAAAACAAAGCGACAAGAATCCTATACCACAGATGGAAGAGGAACTCCCAGAGCCACCAGCCCTTCCAGAGGAGGAAGATGAGGAGTAAAAGGTCAAAAGGTTTTAAGGTCTTGGGGTATCAGGTTTGATACTTGTAGTAGAGAACATTCAAACCTGAAAGCGTAGCAACCCGACAACCTTAGACCTAACAACCTTCAAAAGTTGAGCACCTGCGAAACTTGAATAATGATTTTGAATTTATAATTTTTAATTCTATACGATTATGCTTGGAACACCAGAGATTATCGCAATCGTCGTAGTAGTGCTTCTCCTTTTCGGAGGCAAGAAGATTCCAGAACTCATGCACGGACTTGGAAAAGGCGTGAAGAGTTTTAAGGACGGAATGAAGGGCGTTGACGAGGAAAAGAAGGCAGATGAGTAATGAACTTACCTTTTGGGACCATCTTGATGAACTGAGAGGATGTCTCTGGCGAATAGTCATCGCCACTGTTGCAAGTGCCATCGTTGCATTCTGTCTCAAAGAGCCACTCTTTGACCTGATACTTGCACCATGCCACAGCGACTTCATCCTCTACAGATTACTTGGGGCAGAACCATTCTCGCTTCATCTCATCAACACAGGACTGGCTGAGCAGATGCTCATCCACATAAAGGTATCAATATGCGTAGGCGTAATCTTCGCCTCACCATATATTATCTACGTATTGTTCAGGTTCATATCTCCTGCACTCTACTCCAACGAGCGACGCTATTCCATACGTCTAACAATGGCGGCTTACATCATGTTCTTCGTCGGCATTGTGGTCAATTATTTTCTCATCTTCCCTCTCACCGTCCGCTTCCTCGGACTCTATCAGGTAAGTCAGGAGATAGACAACATGCTCACGATAAGTTCATACATCGACACCATGATGATGCTCTCCATATCATTCGGCATCATCTTCGAGATACCAGTAATATCGTGGTTGCTTGCCCGATTCGGACTTCTCAAGTCAACATGGATGTCGAACTATCGCCGACAAGCAATAGTAGCTATACTCGTTATCGCAGCCATCATCACACCGACGACAGACATCTTCACACTCTTCGTCGTAGCACTCCCGATATGGCTGCTGTATGAGGTAAGCATCGTGATTGTGAAAATAGGAAGAGAATAAAAATGATTGAACCAATCACTTCAAAGGAAGCTAAAGTCTTAATAGAGACAAACTCACAAACATATCAATTCAAATAATTTTAAATGATGAAAACAATTGGAACTTGGGCTAAAATGCTCATATTTGTAATGATGGGCGCACTTTCGCTTACATCATGTGATAAGGACGAGATGAAAGCCGCAAACCTTGACGGCACATGGGAAGGAGACTTCTTCATGACATACGAAAATGATTTCGGTTTGTGGAATGCAACAAGCACAGTCATCGAATTTCACCAGAAGCCATTCAAGAACTATGGTATAGGATATCAGACTGACTTCTATCCAATCGGATGCCCTGTACAACAGACATTCTTCGAGTTCGACTGGAGCGTTGACAACGGCGACATCACATTGGTTTATCCTACCAATCCTGCACTCAACACAGTAATCCGTGGTTACAGAATGAGCTCAAGCACATTCTATGGTCGTATCGGAGACACAAAGAAGCAATTCTCACTTAGAAAAGTAGAAGACTACGATTGGGGAATCTATTCAGATAGAGTAAATCAGTACTACTACTCAAGAACACGTTCTGCTGCAGATACAGACAACAACACAAAGAACGTAAAAAGAGTAATTCCTAACGAATAATTTTTCCAACCAACATCATAGCCACGAGTTATCATCATCATGACAACTCGTGGTTTTGTTTTTATACATATATAAAGAAATTCAAGTTTCGCAAGTGCTCAACTTGTTAAGGTTATTAGGTTTTCGGGGTATCGGGTCGCTACGCTTTCAGGTTTGATACCTGTCTCGCTGTGGAGATGTTCAACACAGAGGGAACAGAGTAAAATATATTTTTCACTTTTCACTTTTCACTTTCATCTACAGACCTGCCAACCTCTCAACTGTAGCTTGCGGAAGTTGAATATATAAGTGTCAAATTGCTCATAAAAGTACACACACAGGCATTTTTTCACTTGAAATCACACATTTATACCCTCAACGCTTTCTATTGTGGCACAAAACACTTAAATTTGCAATCCATTTCAGAAAGATGGATATTATTTTGAACGTAAAAAGATTATTTCAGGGTATTTATCATACAAAAATCTATCCCCGACACTTGATTACAAAGAAATAATAAGGAATAAACTATTTGAACAAAAATTTAGAAAAGGCTAAAAAATGAACAAGATTAAACTGATCATGTTGGCTACAGTTCTTGCTGTATGCCCAGCCAGTATGTGTGGCATGACAACTCATGCCAAGGTTACTGTGATAGCTAATTCCAGCCATGGTAAAGTCTATATCAACAAGGAAGGAGACAAAGAGAATGACCTCACAAAGGCAGAAGCTACCGCTCAGAACCATTCACCAGAAGAGAAGAAGAACGTCAAATTCAAGGCATTTGCAATATCTTCATTTACAGGTAATGAAGGATGGGTATTTGATCATTGGGAAGACGCTAAGGCAATGGAAGACAAAGAGCCTAATACTAATCCATACAACATGGAATATTATGCAGAATCTACAAAGAGTGAGAAACCAGACGAATACACTCTCAAAGCCATTTATTCACATGCCAAAAAGTCTGATGTCGTCATCAACAACATGTACATGTCAAGTATCGGCATTGGCACATTCGTATCTCCTTTCGTCACAGTAATTCCAAAATATTGCAAGGCATACACAGTTAGCAGTTTCGACGGAAAGACAATCACATTTACTGAAATCGCTAATGCAGGTTGGGCACTCGATCCATACACACCAGCAATCATCGTTGGAACCTCTACAAAGTGTCCAACAGGAAATATTGCTCAGAGCGTAGGACTAAAGAAGAATATCAATGCAAACAAAAAGAGTGATGGCACTTATCTCAAAGGTGTTTACAACGCAGACGAAACAATTCCTGTTGGTGCATACGTCCTTCAGGTAATCGACGGAGAAGTATATTTCAATGAGATTACCAAAAAACTTCCTGCAACTCAGTACCGTTGCTACCTCGAGCTCCCATCAACAGCAAAGACAAGCAACGCAAGACTTCGTGCTGTGTTCATTGACACAACTCCAAACGAAGACGAGGAAGAAGAAGGATTCAACAACGAGACAACTGCCGTAGAAGATGTACAGACACAGACTAACTCTTCTGACAATACTATCTACTCACTCACAGGCGAGAAGCAGAACAGCATCAAGGCAGGTATCAACATCATCAGAGAGAACGGAAAAGTAAAGAAAGTAATAAAGTAAAAGCATAGAACAGATATGGAATACGTTAAACCAAGTATGAAGGTTTCACGCCTCAACATTGCAACAAGACTTTTGGCTGGCAGTTATATTTCTCAGACATGGGGTGAAAATGGATTAAACATTAACATCAAGAATTCTGGCAGCACAAAAAAAGGAGGCAATAACGATGAACAGGAAGGTGGCGGTTACATGCTCTCACGCAGCCGTACATACTTCAACTAATCCGCACACATCCGACATAATTGTCGTACAAGGATAAACAAGCCATTCCAGCACTCCCCCAAAAGAGGAGTAAAGGAATGGCTTTTTTACTTGTGACCAAACACACAGAATTATTCGCAACACGCATGAATAACCTATCACTTCCAACGCATTATTCTTGGAGAGTCTTACCAAATTCTCATCAGCTTCAGGAGTATTCACTACTATATATGTCATATCCCCTACGTCTTAGATACGTTGTCAAATCTTCACCAGGGAGAATCTCATGACATTCGCCTCGCTCATAAGCTTTCTCTCCTCGTTCCAACTTAGCATAAAAAGCTTCCTTGGTCATCTCAGTTGAATCCGTTTGCCTTTCAGCAACTGACTTTCGCAAGTATTTTGCGACACGATTCAACATGTTTTCATCCTCAGCCACAACATTTATGTTGTGCATAACTTCAGCTTTCAATTGTATTGCAGTCATAAGCATTTCAATTTTAAGTAGGTGTGCAAAATTATTTTTATAATGATTGTATTGATTAATGATGTAGGTTCAGCGCATAAAATAAATGAGTGTAGTGACTCCTACTCGATTGTTTTTAGGCGGTGAAGATGCGCAGTAGGCGGTGCAAGG
>JAFYAT010000128.1 GCA_017540585.1 Bacteroidaceae bacterium
GGTGTGGCACTTACTGAGTCGCAATCACATTCGGCAATACCTCTGAGGTGGTCAACAATCTTCTGGATGAGCGGGAGCTGGACGTGCTCGGGATTCTCAATCCTTATTTCTTCGTTACCGCTTTCCGAATATACTCGTATCGGGTCGTAGTTGTACACGGAGAATACTATTGTTCCCTTGTCTCCGAGTATCTCTATCTTATCGCTCTTTGACGACTGGTGAGCCACGAAACACCATGATGCTGAGCCTCCAAGTCCGTTTGCAAAGCGGAAGATGGCATTGAATGTGTCCTGTACCTTATAGAGGTTACCCATGTTGTTGCAGAATCCCTCTGCCTCTATTATGTCGCCAAACATATATTGCAGCAAATCAAACTGATGGCTTGCAAGGTCGTAGAAGTAACCTCCTCCTCCTGCTACGTCTGGTTGGAGTCGCCAAGGAAGATTCTTGGAGTTGTTGTCGAACTCACGTGGCGGAGCGACAAGTCGCATCTGTACGGAAAGAATTCTGCCAATACGTCCGCTGAAAGCAAGGTCTTTTACCTTCTGGAAATATGGAAGATAGCGTCTGTAGTAGGCTACAAAACAAGGTACGTCGAGTAGCTTGGAGATACGGTTTACCTGAAAGCACTCCTCGTAGCTTACGGCAAGAGGCTTCTCCACGTAAGCTGGTTTGCCTGCTCTCATTGCCATTATGGCATACTCGGCATGTGAAGATGGAGGTGTGGCAATATATACGGCATTTACCTCAGGATCTTCAATCAACGCTTGTGCGTCAGAGTAGTATTTATCTATTCCGTTGCGCTTGGCGTATGACTCTGCCTTATTCAGGTCACGGCTCATCACAGCTACGACCTTAGAGTGCTCGACAAGTGGGAATGCAGGACCGCTTTTCTTTTCAGTAACCTCTCCGCAACCGATAAAGCCCCATTGTACAGTGCTTAATTTAACCATTTTTAATATAATAATATGTAAATGCTTCGTTATTGGATTGCAAAAGTAGTTATTTTTCTCTATCTTTGCGCCTAAAATATAAAAAAACATATAAAAGATGGAAAATATAGAGTCAATAACGGAAGAGAAAGAGGCAAAGTTGCCTTTCTATTCTTATCGTAGCGTATTAAAATGTTATTCCGCTGGCATCAGTTTTGTGACGGATAATTTTCTGTTTATTCTAAAGACATTCTCGCCTGTATTTGCGTGTGTGGCATTGTTCTTTGCTATATGGATGGATTTATTGTATAGCTTCCAGCCGTATTTTATGGTGATGTCTTACTTGTCTCTTTTTTTGTGTGGCATCTTTATGTATGTGATTATGGCGATGACCTTTAGGGTGTTTGAACAGATTGCATCTGATAAAGGCTTCCTTGGATATAATACGCTGACACTTCTGAAGGCTTCCCGAAAGAAGTTGGTGAAGATGGTTCACATTTATTTCATCAATCTGGCATCTACAATTATTTTGCTCCTTCCGACTATTATTACAGGAATTGTACTGTATTTTTACGGAGCAGGGGAGGAACTGACAATGGAATCCTTAGGTATAAAGTTCATTATTTTTTTTGGAGTATTATTCGTAAATGTCATGTTTGCTGGATTTGCTGTTGGTGTTCCATTTTACCTTGCGCTTTATTACGTTGCGATGGAGAAAGGTAGCTCATTGGCTAATTTGTGGAAAGGCTTGAAGGTTGGCTACAGAATGTGGGCAAAGTGTTTTGGTTTGGAATTACTCCTTTCCGTTACTTTCTCCTTGCTTGGCTTTGTTCTCGGCTCTGTTCTTTCTGTAATGTATAGTGCAAAGACAGTTGCCCTTATGAGTGCTGCTCAGGGCGATACGGTGGATATGCCAGAGGCAATAAATTGGATTCTGCCAGTAGTGTCATTTCTCACAATATTCTTTGCTTGTTTCCTTGATATTATGGCTGTTTCTTGTGGTATCTACCTCTATGCTTCAGCCAAGACAGACGAAAAGAACAAGGAGAATGCAATCGTGTTTGTTGACGGAGAAAGCAAATAGGGAATGTCAAATTTTAGATTATAGATTAAACAATATATATGCGAAAGAAAAAGAATCTTCCAATACTTGAGAATATCACGATAACTGCTGTGGCAGCTGAGGGTAAGGCACTTGCACGAGTAGATGATAAGGTCGTGTTTGTGCCATACGTCGTGCCTGGCGATGTGGTTGACCTTCAAGTAAAGAAAAAGAAGAATAGTTATATGGAGGCTGTTGCCGTAAATATCCATGAGTATAGTCCTCTTCGTGACACTCCTTTCTGTCAGCACTATGGAGTGTGTGGTGGATGTAAGTGGCAGTGTCTCAAGTATGAGGAACAGCTCAAGGCTAAGCAACAGCAGGTATATGACAACCTCAGTCGTATCGGTAAGGTCGAATTGCCTGAGTTCATGCCTATCCTCGGTAGCAAGAAGACACGTGAGTACCGCAACAAGCTTGAGTACGGTTTCTCCGACAAGCGTTGGCTCACAGAGGAAGAGGTGAAGCAGAATGTCAAGTACGACGTGATGAACGCTGTCGGTTTCCATATTACTGGCGCTTTTGACAAGATTCTTGACATAGAGAAGTGTCACCTTATGGATGACCTTCAGAATAAGATACGTAACGACATACGTGACTATGCCCTTAAGAACGGACTTGTCTTCTATGACCTCCGTGAGAACAAGGGACTTCTCCGTAGTATGATGCTACGTAACTCCAACACGGGTGAGTTCATGCTCCTTATGCAGTTCCGTATTGAGACTCCAGAGGAGAAGGAACAGGCAATGGCACTCATGCAACATCTTGCTGACACATTCCCTGAGATTACTTCTCTTCTCTATGTGGATAACCATAAGTGCAACGACACGTTTGGTGACCAGGAGGTGCATTGTTTCAAGGGTACAGATTTCATCTATGAGACAATGGAAGACCTCAAGTTCAAGGTGGGACCTAAGTCTTTCTACCAGACAAATACCGACCAGGCTTACGAGCTTTACAGCGTTGCACGCAACTTTGCAGGTCTTACGGGTGAGGAGCTTGTTTATGACCTCTACACAGGAACAGGTACAATCGCTAACTTCGTAGCCAAGAAGGCAAAGAAGGTTATCGGTATAGAATATGTTCCGGAGGCTATTGAGGATGCTAAGGTCAACTCACAGATTAACGGTATTGACAACACACTCTTCTATGCTGGCGATATGAAGGATATCCTCAACAAGGATTTCATTGAAGAACATGGTCGTCCTGACGTCATCATTACTGACCCTCCACGTGCAGGAATGCATCAGGATGTTATTGATACCATCCTCTTTGCATCTCCAAAGCGCATAGTGTATGTGAGCTGTAATCCTGCCACACAGGCACGTGACCTCCAGCTTCTTGATGCTGACTACAAGGTCATGGCTGTTCAACCAGTGGATATGTTCCCTCATACTCAGCATGTGGAGAACGTGGTACTGTTGGAGAAGAGGTAGCCCCCTAACCCCCGAAGGGGGCAGCCGTCCGGATAGAGACGGAATATGCTTTCGGGGAAACTGGCCAGTATTATTCATACTGGAGTTAATAAGTAAAAGTTAACAGTTAAAAGTTGAGTTGAGAGTTTGGAGTTCTTATCGCTAACAAGGAATACGAGTAATCTTCAATTTTTAACTTTTAATTTATAATTTTTAACTCTTGCATTATGAAGCATGAATAATGCAAGATAATGCCATCTCCCCCCATGAACCGGATGGCCGCCAATGGAGTTCTGAGTTTTAAGTTATGAGTCAGCTAAACTTTTAACTTTTAATTTTTAACTTTTAACTCCGAAGGTCGGGGGCATTATATGAGTAATTATTTCGATAATAAAGCAAGAAACAAATACGTGGATTATCCTGTGAAGGAGGAGATGGAACTTATGCCATTCCTCCAGAAGTATGTAGGAGGTTCGCGTACAAAGATAAAGGAACTCCTGTCGCAGCGTATGGTGTATGTTGACAAGGTTCAGACAACACAGTTCAATGCACCTCTCAAGCCAGGACAGCTCGTGCAGATTGCCAACAAGCGTCACAAGCACGATTTCCGCAACAAGTGGGTGAAGATTGTCTATGAGGATGCCTTCATCATCGTTGTGGAAAAGGCTCCGGGAATCCTCAGTACCACACAACCTGGCAGTCGTGCCTTGACAGTCAAGGATATCCTCAATGAGTACGTACAGCGTACTAATCGTACATTCTCCGTACACAGCATCCATCGCCTTGACCGTGAGACATCGGGTCTTCTGCTTTTTGCCAAGCGTAGGGATGTTCAGCAGATGTTTACCGACAACTGGAAAGAGCTTGTTACTGACCGCCGTTATGTGGCAGTAGTGCAGGGCGATATGGAAAAGGATGCTGGTGATGTGTGCTCATGGCTTACTGACAGCAAGATGTTTGTAACATACTCAAGTCCTGTTGACAATGGTGGCAAGTATGCCGTCACTCACTACAAGACTATCAAGCGTGCCAATGGTTTCAGCCTTATGGAACTGAAGCTTGACACAGGTCGTAAGAACCAGATACGTGTTCACATGCAAGACCTCAAGCATCCTGTAGTGGGGGACTTCAAGTATGGTAGTACTGATGCCGAGTATGGTGAGGCAGCAGATGCTGCTGGCAGAATGTGTCTCCACGCATTCCTTCTTGAATTTACACACCCGATAACACACGAACACTTGAAATTTGAGACACCTTACCCTGCCGTGTTCAGGGAACTGGTGTCAAAGAATGGATAATATAGAGGCTTGACCTTACGAGGTAGAGTGTCCAGAGTTAAACGTTTTGCGTTTAACTCCCTGACGCTTCTCATAGGAACAGCATTACCTCACAATCACAAAAAAACAAGGAAAGTAGCGTATGGAAGAAAAACTTACCTTGCCAGAAGAAGAGAAGGTTCTTCTTCTCGACTCTATAAAGAAATTGCAACAGCTTACGGGCGATATGTTCACGGCAGATGATTTCCGCATCATACGTGACATAATGTTTGACTGTGAGCAACAGGATGCCTTGAAACGTAATGCGTTCGGCCTTAATCCTATAGTTTTCGACCTCCAGACAGCCATAATCCTTGCTGAGGAGATTGGCCTCAATCGTGCGTCTATACTTAGCGTACTTCTCCACGATAGCGTGGCAGTGGGTGTGCGGAGTATTGACTACATCAGGGAGACGTTTGGCGATGATGTTGCCCATATTATTCGTGGCATTATCAAGGTAAATGAACTGTATGCCAAGAATGCTTCCATCGAGACGGAGAACTTCCGTGACCTCCTCCTCTCGTTTGCTGAGGACATGCGTGTCATCTTCATCATCATAGCTGACCGTGTGAACCTCATGCGCCAGATTAAGGACAAGGGAACGGAGGAAGAACGTGTCAAGGTAGCTACCGAGGCAAGTCATCTTTACGCTCCGCTTGCGCATAAGCTCGGACTCTATCTCATCAAGTCAGAACTGGAGGACCTCTCTCTCAAGTACCTTAACGCTGATGTCTATTATATGATTAAGGAGAAGCTTGCAGAGACAAAGAAGTCACGTGACAAGTACATAGCTGACTTCATCAAGCCTATTGAGGAAAAGCTTTCTGCAGCAGGGCTCCGTTTCCATGTCAAGGGACGTACAAAGTCCATCCACTCCATCTGGCAGAAGATGCAGAAGCAGAAGTGCAAGTTTGAGGGCATATATGACCTCTTTGCCATCCGCATCATCATCGACTCCGAGTTGGAGAAGGAGAAGCAGGATTGCTGGCAGGTGTTCTCCATCGTCACGGACATGTACCGACCTAATCCAAAGCGTATGCGTGACTGGCTTTCCGTACCTAAGAGCAACGGATATGAGAGTCTTCATATCACGGTCATGGGTCCTGAGGGCAAGTGGGTCGAGATACAGATTCGTACAGAGCGTATGGACGAGATTGCTGAGCGTGGTGTGGCTGCCCACTGGCGTTACAAGGGTGTCAAGGACAGCGGAGCCAAGCTTGAGGAATGGCTCAAGGAGATTCGCTCTGTGCTTGAGACAGGAGGAACGAGCGACGAACAGCTTGTTGACCAGTTCAAGGTTGACCTCTATTCTGACGAGGTCTTCGTGTTCACTCCTAAGGGTGACCTCTTCAAGCTTCCTGTTGGTTCTACCGTTCTCGACTTTGCTTTCTTCGTGCATACCAATGTGGGATGTCACTGTCAGGGAGGTAAGGTCAATGGAAAGAATGTCCATATACGTACCAAGCTACAGAGTGGTGACCAGGTAGAGATTCTCACTTCGCCTAAGCAGATGCCTAAGCGTGACTGGCTCAACTTTGCCGTTACGTCCAAGGCAAAGAATAAGATTCGTCAGTCACTCTCTGAACAGGAGATGAAGACCATCAGCCTTGCCAAGGAGATGATTGAACGTAAGTTCAAGAACCGTAAGATTGAGATGGATGAGGCTCGCATGGCTCGTCTTATCAAGCGTATGGGATATAAGCATACCAATGAGTTCTTTCAGGCAATAGCTGAGGAGGTGCTTGACGTCAATACGGTCATTGAACGCTATGTGGAATCTATTGAGCGTGACAATAACTCAGGCAATGACATCAATCCTCTGCACAGTGCCGAGAACTTTGTGGCTGCTACACCTGATGACAAGGCGCAGGGCAACAAGGATGTCCTTGTTCTTGACAATAATATAAAAGGTATTGAGTACTCGCTTGCCAAGTGCTGTAATCCTATCTATGGTGACGATGTGTTTGGATTCGTAACCGTCAACCGTGGTATTACTATCCATCGTTGCGATTGTCCTAATGCACGTCGTATGCGTGAGTCGATGGGCTATCGTGTCATTCAGGCACGTTGGGCAGGCAAGGGTAGTGGTCAGTATCCTGTTACGCTCCGTGTGGTAGGACATGATGATATTGGTATTGTCAACAACATTACTTCCATCATCAGCAAGGAGAAGAACGTGCTCTTGCGTGGCATCAGCATCCAGTCATCCGAGGATGGCTTGTTCTCTGGTACGCTTACCATCATGATTCAGGAGCAGAAACAGCTTTCAGGACTTATCAAGAAGATTCAGACGGTCAAGGGAGTGAAGCAGGTGATAAGATAAAAAGCCCCCCGACCCCCGAAGGGGCGGCCTTTCGGGACGGGGGAGCTTAATTGACAATTGACAATTGACAATTGATAATTGATAATTGATAATTGACAATGCCGCCCGGCGAAGCTGTTTTAACTTTTAATTTTTAACTTTTAACTCCGAAGGTCGGGGGGCTTTCTTTATGAAGATAACATTATTATTAGTAGGCAAGACAGTCAATAAGGACTTTGTCAAGCTGATAGACGAATATGCAGGTAGGGTGAAGCATTATATTGGCTTCGAGATTGTCACAATACCTGAACTGAAGAATACCAAGAGCTTGTCGGCTGAACAGCAGAAGCAGGCAGAGGGTGAGCTTATCCTGAAGCAGTTGCAGGGAGGCGACCATGTCGTGCTCCTTGATGAGCATGGCAAGGAGTTCCGTTCCATCGAGTTTGCTGACTGGATGACTCGTAAGATGAATACCGTCAACAAGCGTCTTGTATTCATCGTGGGTGGTCCTTACGGTTTCTCTCCGTCCGTGTATGATGCTGCCAATGAGAAGATTTCCCTTTCAAAGATGACCTTCTCCCATCAGATGATACGTCTCATCTTCGTCGAACAGATCTATCGTGCCATGACCATAATCAAGGGTGAACCTTATCACCATGAATGATGCAAAAACATTGACTGCAGCCCCCTAATTTTGCATTTTGAATTTATATTTTTTAATTAAGAACATATATTACCAAACAGATATCTGAAAATAATATGAGTTATGATTTGATGGTGCTGGATAAGCACAAGCGTTTTGAAAGAAAAGAAGACTTCCTGAACTGGTATAATAAGGTTACTGAATGGGAAGATGATTTGGATTATAATGACTACAAGCATGCTACCCCTGAGCTTCAGGAATGGTTCCTTGACATGAAAGACACATTCCCACCTATGAATGGAGAGTTTGCTCCTTCTGATGACGAAGTGGATGAAGGTGAGCATTATATGTGTGATTATTGTATTGCCAAGGATGCTATATATTGTGCGTTTGCGTGGTCGGATGCAGAAGATGCGTATAAACTGTCACAGGAAAAGGCAAAGACGCATGATGTTGCATTCTTTGATGTAGAGAGTGGTCTTGTCTATTATCCTGACGGCTATGTCATGAATCTGGCGGACGAAACGAAGGCTTCCAATAATAAAATACAGGAGTCATCTACGAAGGCACAGACGTCATCTTCATACCAGAAATATAATTTTGGCGAAAAGTACGAAGTAAAGTTTGTCCGGGGTATGATTGGAATTGGTATAATCCTCTTTTTTGCTGTGCTTATATCTATAGGAGTTGCGTTGGATGATAGCATTGAACCATGGGCAAGTGCTTGTATTATTGCAGCAATCATTATTGTTTCATTATCGTTAATGTATTGTCAAAAACGATTTATGAAGAAGGATTATTTATATCTCGATTGTGAGGGTGTTCATGTCAATATTAAGAATAGGCATACGAATAAGCGAGATGAGGGATGCATTCTTTGGAAAAATATCGCTAAGTTTGAAAGAGTCGAGGCTCGCAGAGAAATTCTCAATGTTTATTTTAAGAATGGTAATTTTGTCTCATATGATTTGAGTTTTTTCTATTTCTCAAAAAAGCGCTTTTTTGCTGCTGTGGATTATTATAGCTCTATGGCTAATGCTCGTGTGGGAAATAATGACTCATTTTGTATTGAAAAATCTTCGCGTACAGATTGGAAGAGTATAGGCATCATGGCTTTAGGTATGTTATGTGCAGGATTGCTTAAATTATTGTTAAAGTATGTTTTTTCGTAAGCGGCAATCCTGAACTTGCATATTTCTTCGTACTAATCATTTGTATGTTTATTTTGTTCGTTTCATACATTCTGTTTATCTTTGTAGCATTTTAGGCTTCTAAAGGTTGTGTGGAGGCTAATTTTGCATTTTGAATTTTGAATTTTGAATTAAATATAAGTATGGCAACAGTTGACGATAAAAAAGTGATATTCTCAATGGTCGGAGTGAGCAAGACCATTCAGCAGAATCAGAAGCAGGTGCTTAAGAACATTTACCTCTCTTTCTTCTATGGTGCCAAGATTGGTATCGTGGGTTTGAATGGTGCTGGTAAATCTACGCTCATGAAGATTATTGCAGGGCTTGACACTCAGTTCCAGGGTGAGGTCGTGTGGAGCCCGGGTTACAGCGTTGGCTACCTGCCACAGGAACCTAAGCTTGACGAGACAAAGACGGTCAAGGAAAATGTGATGGAGGGAGTGCAGTATGTGTATGATGCCCTCCGCGAATATGATGAGATAAATGACAAGTTCGGCCTCCCTGAGTATTATGAGGATGCTGACAAGATGGAGCAGCTCATGAACCGTCAGGCAGAACTTCAGGATATAATCGACTCTACCGATGCGTGGAACATGGACAGCAAGCTGGAGCGCGCAATGGCTGCCCTCCAGTGTCCTCCTGGCGACTGGAGCGTGGAGAACCTTTCGGGTGGTGAGCGCCGTCGTGTGGCTCTCTGTCGCCTTCTCCTCTCCAAGCCTGATGTGCTCCTGCTCGATGAGCCAACCAACCACCTTGATGCTGAGTCAATCGACTGGTTGGAGCAGCATCTCCAGCAGTATGAGGGTACGGTCATTGCCGTCACTCACGACCGCTACTTCCTCGATGATGTGAGTGAGTGGATTCTTGAGCTTGACCGTGGCGAGGGTATTCCTTGGAAGGGCAACTACTCAAGCTGGCTTGAGCAGAAGTCAAAGCGCATGGCTCAGGAGGAGAAGACGGCAAGCAAGCGTCGCAAGGCTCTCGAACGTGAGCTGGAGTGGGTTCGCATGGCACCTAAGGCTCGTCAGGCAAAGGGTAAGGCTCGTCTTAACTCTTACGACAAGATGCTCAACGAGGAGCAGAAGGAGCGTGAGGAAAAGCTTGAGATATTCATCCCTAACGGCCCTCGTCTCGGTAACAAGGTCATCGAGGCAAAGCACATGGCTAAGGCTTTCGGCGACAAGGTGCTCTTCAAGGACCTTAACTTCAATCTTCCGCCTAACGGCATTGTGGGTGTCATTGGCCCTAATGGTGCTGGTAAGACAACCATGTTCCGCCTTATCATGGGTCTTGAGACGCCTGATGCCGGCACGTTTGAGGTGGGCGAGACAGTCAAGCTTGCGTACGTTGACCAGCAGCACAAGGACATCAAGGCAGACGAGAGTGTGTATCAGGTGGTGAGCCAGGGCAACGAGACGATTCGTGTCGGTAATCGTGACCTCAATGTGCGTGCTTATCTGAGCCGTTTCAACTTCAATGGTGCTGACCAGGAGAAGATGTGTGGTGTGCTCTCTGGTGGTGAGCGTAACCGCCTCCATCTTGCCATGGCTCTCAAGCAGGAGGGTAATGTGTTGCTCCTTGATGAGCCGACGAACGATATTGACGTGAACACGCTTCGTGCGCTTGAGGAAGGTCTTGAGAACTTTGCTGGTTGTGCTGTGGTCATCAGCCACGACCGTTGGTTCCTTGACCGTATCTGTACTCACATCCTTGCTTTCGAGGGTGATGGCGAGGTGTTCTTCTTTGAGGGCTCATACACTGATTATGAGATTAACAAGGCTAAGCGTCTTGGCATCGAGGAACCTAAGCGTGCTCGCTACCGCAAGCTGATGGAAGACTGACCTTGGTGCGCTTGCGTACCAAGGAGTTAAAAGTTAAGAGTTAAAAGTTAAAAGGGGAAGTTGGGAAGTTAGGAATTAAGAATTAAGATTTTATTCAATGAGGAACTAAGCGAAGCGGTCTCACTGACCGTAGGAAAGTAATTAGAAATGAGGAATTAGGAATTAATAGTTATTCGCTGATAAACTCACATCTGCGAGAACTAAAAAAACTTAAGAACCTATAATCTCAAAACACAGAGAACTCAGAGGGGTTCTCAGAGTAAAACTCTGCTCCGTGTCCTCTGTGTTGAAAAAATCTGTGTCCTCTGTGTTGGGAAAATCTTTAACACAGAGAGCGCCAACTTGTTCGCACACAATAAAAAAATAGTAATCATTTGGTGTTTAGTGTGAAATAACGTATTTTTGCAAGTAGAATAGATAATTAAAACTTAATTGAGTATGGATGCTGTATCAATGAATAATCTCCTGAACTATCTGCAGGGGCTTTCTCTTACTGCAAGTAACCGCAAATGGCTTGCTGGCAAACTGATAGAGCCACTTGAGGATAAAGCCAGCGAGAGTGATGTGGAAATCCTCGACGGAATAAAGAATTCCTTGCAACAATTCAAAGATTATAAAGAAGGAAAAATAGAATTCGGAACTTGGGAGGAACTGATGAATGAAATATAATTTTCTATACGCACCAGAGTTTCTCAAGGCCGTAAAGGCACTTGCCCAACGCTATCCTTCCTTAAAGAGCGACTTGCAGGAGTTCCGATGTTCTCTCGAACAGAATCCAGAACAAGGCGTTGACTTGGGTAATGGTGTGAGGAAGATTCGCATGACCATTAAAAGTAAAGGTCGAGGCAAGAGTGGTGGTGCACGTGTAATAACGTGTAACATAATGGTTTCGTGTAGCGAAATGAATATTGCCTTCTTGTATATTTACGATAAGGCGGACACTTCTTCCATCAAGAATGAAGCTATAATACAAATCAGGAAGAATCTCGGAGTGTAATAATTCTGTTTCCTCTTTGAGCACAGAGAGCAGAGAGAACTCAGAGGGGCTCTCAGAGAAAAACTCTGTGTACTCCGTGTCCTCTGCGTTGAAAAAATCCGTCTTTCGGGCGAGCGGAGTAAGATATATTTTTCACTTTTCACTATTCACTTTTCACTTATCTCGGGCTTTATGTCAATCGAAGAAGAAATACTATCATTGAGAAAGGAGCTGAATCAGCACAACTACAACTACTATGTGCTGAATCAGCCGACTATCTCTGACTATGACTTTGACCAGATGATGAACAAGCTTCAGGATCTGGAGATGTTCTATCCACAGTATGCTGACCCTAACTCTCCTACGCAGAGGGTAGGTTCGGACCTTAACCAGTCGTTCAGGACGGTGCCTCACAAGTACCCGATGCTGTCGTTGGCTAACACGTACAACGAGGCGGACATACGCGAGTTCTACGAACGTGTGAGCCAGGGCTTGGAAGGCGAGGAGTTCGAGGTGTGCTGCGAGATGAAGTACGACGGCCTCAGTATTTCGCTCACCTACGTTGACGGCAAGCTCGTGCAGGCGGTGACGCGTGGCGACGGCGTGCAGGGCGATGACGTGACAGCCAACGTGCGCACCATCAGGAGCATCCCTCTCACTCTCCGTGAGGGGCTTGGCTATCCTCACGAGTTCGAGATACGTGGCGAGATACTCATGCCTTGGACATCGTTCGAGGCGCTCAATGCGGAGCGTGAGGCAAAGGAGGAACCGCTCTTTGCCAATCCCCGTAATGCGGCTTCGGGTACGCTCAAGTCGCAGAAGTCGTCGCTCGTGGCAAGTCGCAAGCTCGATGCCTACCTCTACTATCTCCTTGGCGACGACATCCCTGCCGACGGCAATCACTATGACTCCATCAAGCTGGCTGAGTCGTGGGGCTTCAAGGTGACACAGGGAATGCGCAAGTGCAAGACGGTGGAGGAGATACTTGAGTTCATCGACTACTGGGACAAGGAGCGCAAGAACCTCCCTGTTGCCACTGACGGCATCGTGCTCAAGGTTAACTCGTTCCGTCAACAGCGCCACCTCGGCTAC
>JAFYAT010000129.1 GCA_017540585.1 Bacteroidaceae bacterium
TTAAATGTGGGTTGCACTTATACTGGTACGATAGGATTTGGTTATGAGGGTGGTGGTTCCGAAGGATGTGTTCGTGACGTTAACTACCAGGACGTAAAGGGTTCCGATGCACCTTGTCCAATAATATGGGGCAAATCCAATTCTGACTGGCATCCCGGTACATTTTATTCGATTTTCTATTATTCAAGTGAGGACGGTACTCTTGAGCCAAGGCAAAACGTAACAGCCATTGGAGAAATTGTAAATGATGCTCAGCAGATACCAGCAACGGTTTATGATGTACAGGGCAAGCAGGTCAAGACTTGTGCTAACGGCAACGTAACGCTTCCTGATACAAAGGGTATCTACATCATCCGTCAGGGTGACAAGGTAATCAAGATGAAGAAATAATGTTGCTTTTGAAAGTGATTAAAAAAAAATCGGGTCTCTTTTGAGGCTCGGTTTTGTTGCATTTTGGGATAATAAGGAATTAGCAAAACATGAAACTTTGAGGATAGCGTTTTGTCTTTTTATGAAGAAAATGCCAAACTTGCATTTTGTAACCATTCACACCTTTTTGCTTTCATAGTGCTATCTCTCATAATAGTCTCATATACCTCTCATATGAGTCTCTAATTAGTCTCATGTTTTTCTCACTCTAAATTTTGCCAAGATGTAAGCGTGATGTTGCTTTTTTTAGACATAATGTCAAAACTCGTGTTGCTTGTATGGCGAAACAAGATTTATGTTTTCAAGACAAATAAGTGTGATGGCTTATATTTGAGATTACATATTAAACGTTTATCAGAGTCATTTGACTTTCTCTTTTGTGTCACTTTTTTTGCATTATTTTTTTTTGTTTCACAAAAAATGCGTTCCTTTGCATCCGAACTAAAAAACAAACTACAGATTATGAAGAAAATTATCGTTGCAATCGTGGCAGCACTCACATTTGCGTTGCCATCTTCTGCTCAAATCAATTGGGGTCTTAAGGCAGGTATGAATGTTACAAATGTAAGTGTCAGCTCTGAGACTTTCAGTAAGAATAATCGTTGTGGCTACTTCGTAGGTCCACAGATGGATATCACTATTCCTCTTGTAGGTCTTGGCTTTGATGCCGCTCTCCTCTATGAGAACAAGAGCATCAGCAATGGTGAGACAGATGAGACTCTCAACTATGTTGACCTTCCAATCAACGTTAAGTACACAATCGGTTTCAGCTCACTCGCAAGCGTTTATCTCGCTACAGGTCCTCAGTTCTCTTGGAACCTTGGTGACAACACAATCTTCGAGAACTCTTACAGCCTCAAGTCTTCACAGTTCTACTGGAACGTAGGTGCTGGTGTTACTGTTCTCAGCAAGATTCGTGTGGGTTACACTTACAACATCCCATGTGGCGATACAGCTGAGGCAAGCATCTCTAATGTGAATTTCAAGAATCGTACTCACCAGTTCCACTTGACTTATTTGTTCTAAGGGAAAGATTAGGAATATTTTAATGTTTAGGGTTTATCGTGAGAAACTTTAGGCGTAATTTCAATTATGAATTATACAAACATCTCTAAACGTAAAACTCTAAACTTTAATCTACGATAATGAAGTACGTTGACGTAATACTTCCACTTCCACTACACGACACCTTCACTTACGCCGTTCCGCCAGAGATGGAGGAAGGCATCAAGCGAGGGTGTCGCGTTGTTGTACCCTTTGGTGCCAAGAAGATATATACGGCTATAGTCATAAGGGTGCATGATGTACGTCCCGACTTTGACAATATCAAGCCGATAAAAGAGTTGTTGGAGACGACTCCTGTCGTGACCGAACGGCAGTTGCAGTTTTGGGAGTGGATAGCCAAGTATTACATCTGTTCTATGGGTGATGTCTATAAGGCAGCTCTCCCAGCAGGTCTCAAACCTAAGGACAAGGATGCCATACGTGAGAAGAATAAGCGCAGGCGTTTGTCGCTTAACAATGGGACACTCTCAGACATATCCATCCTATCGCCCCTCTCTGATGCGCAGAACAAGGCATACGGAGAGATTATTGACTCATTTGACAGCCATCCTACCACTCTCCTTCATGGTGTCACATCGAGTGGAAAGACGGAAATATACATTCATCTTATTGACAAGTATATAAAGGAAGGAAAGCAGGTTCTCTACCTCCTTCCTGAGATTGCCCTTACTACACAGATAACTGACCGCCTCGAAAGGGTGTTCAGCGACCATATGGGTGTATATCACTCCAAGTTTACCGATGCGCAACGAGTGGCAGTCTATCAGAAACAGTTGAGCGATGAGCCGTTCCAACTCATTCTCGGAGTACGCTCATCTATATTCTTACCATTCAACAATCTCGGTCTCATCATCGTGGATGAGGAACACGAGACATCATACAAGCAACAGGACCCAGCTCCACGTTATCATGCACGTAATGCAGCACTTGTGCTTGCCAATATGTATGGTGCGAAGACTCTCCTCGGTACAGCCACTCCGAGTTTCGAGGTGTATCATGCAGCACGCAAGGGTCGCTACGGCTATGTGCAGCTGACCCAGCGATATAAGGATATACAGTTGCCTGAGATACAGATAGTGGATATGAAGGAAGCACGTAGCAAGAGGAAGATGAAGGGGGCTTTCTCCTTTGAACTTATAGATGCCATTCAAGATGCTCTTGAAAGGAAAGAACAGGTCATCCTGTTCCAGAACCGTCGTGGCTACTCCAACTTCATAGAGTGTAAGAACTGTGGTTGGGTGCCACGTTGCGAACATTGTGACGTGAGTCTCACATACCACAAGAAGACCAATCAACTCACTTGCCACTACTGTGGCTACACCTACCGTCTCCCAGACAAGTGTCCTGCGTGTGAAGAGAAGAATTTTGCAAGCAAAGGTCTTGGAACGGAGAAGGTAGAAGACCAGATAAGGGACATCTTCCCAGAGGCAACGACTCTCCGTATGGACCTTGACACCACACGTTCACGCACATCGTACGAGAATATCATCAACGACTTTGCAGAGCATAAGGCAGACATACTTATTGGTACTCAGATGGTGACCAAAGGACTTGACTTTGACAACGTGAGTATCGTCGGAATACTTGATGCTGACCATCTGCTTCATCAGCCTGATTTCCGCAGTTATGAACGTACGTTCCATACGCTCTCGCAGGTGGCAGGTCGTGCAGGTAGAAAGCATCGCCAAGGCAAGGTGTTTCTTCAGACACGTAACGCAGATAGTGACATCATACAGCAGATTGTGAATAATGACTACTGGGGTATGTTCTTCCAGCAGATGACGGAGAGAAAGGATTTTCACTACCCTCCTTTCTATCGACTCATAGACGTGTATCTGCGTCATCGCGACAACCAGCTTCTCGGACATCTTGCCGACGACATGGCAGATCGTCTCCGTCAGGTGTTTGGTGCACGGGTTCTTGGTCCTGACTGTCCTCCTGTGTCACGAATACAGTCACTCTATATCCGCAAGATAATGATTAAGATTGAGCATAGTGCATCCATCGAAAAAGTGAGGGATGTCCTCACTACCATACAGTTACAGATGCTTGAGCAGACTGTTGCCCACGGCCTCACCATACACTATGACGTAGATCCGATGTAAGGATGGGTCTTGGGCTTGTGCATAAAAAGAATCTGGAGCACATGACTTGTCATGTATTCCAGATTCTTTTTTTATGCAGCCGAGATAATGTCGTTAGGGGAAAGTCCCAATGTCTCACACAAGAGCTTTGCTACATGAAGTGATGGTTGAGTCTTTCCATGAATATATTCGCTGACACGGCTTGCGCTGACTCCGATACGGGTAGCAAGTTCCTTGGCAGTCATTCCTGCGTTATCCAATGCCTCACGAATCAGACTACCTATCGTTGGTGCATCCACAGGATAATGTTCCTTTTCGTATTTTTCCACAATATCACTTACGATATCGAGTTCAATAGAATTAGGGTCATCCAATGGAGTATCATCATTTACCAATGGCAATAATTCCTCAATCCTTCTGAGCGCATACTCATATTTACATTTTTCATTGTCACTCATATTATTACATTTTTATATTGTGGAACAATCTATCTTGTCATAATCTTTGTGTCTGCCTATCCATCTGACGTACACCTTTTGGCGCAATAGCTGTATCAAGACAACTAACCTATAGTGGTTTCCCATTATGTTGAAAACATAACGGTTGTTTCCAACGTAATCTACAGTAGAATAATCCTTTTTGATATCTGCCAAAGAATGCCAACTGGCTTTCTTTACACGTCCAGCCCAGTTGACGAGAGAGTCTTTTGAATCCTCATTTCCTGGAGTCTCGTAAAACTCCTTTATGGTTCTTTCTGTTATCAGATGCATAAGGCTTTTATTATTTTGTGGCAAAAATAAGCCTATTATTCCAATATACCAAATAATATGATAAAATAATAACGAATAACGTAAGAAGCTGGTCTTACTTCAGTCCCTTAACCTTGTATTTGTAAAGATAATTGTTGTTGTCTTGTGCAATGAGTGTATTTGTTCTATCATCAAAGGCGATGTTGAACAATGATTCCTTGATAAAGAATGACTTGATGTAGTTGCCGTCCCAGTCAAAGAATTTTACCTTGACAATAAATGACGAGCCTGGAGTCTCAATATTTTCCATAACTTTTTCAAAGGAACTATTGACATGTTGCAAAAGAACGATGTAATTGTTGGATGTATATAAATTTATTACTGTCCGCTAAAAAATCTGCTTTAAAGATGACAAAACGATGACAATGGCCTGTTGCTGCAAAGAAAGTAAAATGTCCTTGAAAGCAGCATTCTGTCACAACAAAGTGAACACGTAAGTGTCATTACGTCAAAAA
>JAFYAT010000130.1 GCA_017540585.1 Bacteroidaceae bacterium
CTCCCTATAGGGAGGGTTAGGGGTGGGTCTTTTTCAGCTCCTCCACGAACTGGTCGAGGCGTTGCATCTCGTTAGGTATGTTGATGCGCTGAGGACAATGGCTCACACATTCTCCGCATCCCACGCAGTGGTCGGCTTGTCGAATCTTAGGTACTGAACGGTCATAGCCGATGAGGTAGTTACGGCGCTGTCGCTTGTATTCCTCATCCTCCCTGTCGTGAGGCATGTTTCCTTCCTGTATCATCTTGTTGTAATGCGCAAAGATGGCAGGTATATTTATTCCGTATGGGCAAGGCATACAGTAGTTGCACTCGTTGCACGGAATGGTCTTGAGGTCATAGATGTCCTTTGCTACCTTCATGAGGAAGTCATTCTCTTCCTTCGTGATAGGTTGGAGTGGTGCGTATGTGCGTATGTTGTCACGCAAGTGCTCCATGTAGGTCATTCCTGAGAGTACGCAGAGCACACCTTTTGGTGTTCCTGCAAAGCGGAAAGCCCACGATGCAACGCTATCTTCTGGACGCTTTGACTTCATCTTGGCTACCACAGGGTCAGGAACCTTGGCGAGTCGTCCTCCGAGGAGCGGTTCCATGATGACAGCAGGGATACCACGTTTCTCCAGTTCTGCGTAGAGATAAGAAGCATCCGTGTTGAATGAGTTTATCTCGTTGGCATAATCCCAGTCGAGGTAGTTAAGTTCTATCTGTACAAAGTCCCAATGGTAACGACCTTCGTCGTGCCACTGGAGAAGCATGTCGAATATCTCCACATCACCATGATATGAGAAACCGAGGTTACGAATCTTACCAGCCTTCTTCTGTTCCACGAGCCAGTCAAGGATGCCGTTATCCATGTAACGGGCATTGAATGTCTCCTCCGAGTCAAGGTTCTCGCCATCAAGGTTACGGCTTGTGCCACCGATGGCATGAAGTAGGAGATAGTCGATGTAATCTACCTTGAGGTTCTTGAGCGACTCGTTGAACATCTCCTGCGACACTTCCTTTGACCATGTCTCAGGTGCAAAGTTACTCAACTTAGTTGCCACGAAGAATTTATTACGTGGGTGACGACTGAGTGCGATGCCTGTGGCAGCCTCCGACTTACCCTGACAGTAGGCAGGGCTTGTGTCGTAGTAGTTCACACCATGCTCCAAGGCATAGTCAATCTGCTTATTGACCATCTCTTGGTCAATGACATCAGGATCTGTGTCCACCTTTTTAGGTAGTACGGGCAGACGCATCATGCCGTAGCCGAGGATTGACACCATGTCTCCGTTGCCCGGGTTCTTGCGCATGGTCATCTTGTCCTTAGGCGGCTCTTGCATGTCTGCCGTCGTCTGTTGTGCGTTCTTACCTTTGCAAGCGGTAAGCACGGCTGATGAAGCGACTGTTGCTCCACCGAGTATCTTGAAGAAATTTCGTCTGTCCATTTATTGTGAGAACGTGAGTTCTTAAGTTTTTAAGTTTTTAAGTTCTTAAGTTTTTGAGTTCTTAAGTTATCTGTACAGAGTGCGGAGTGGAATTGTTTGTTTGAATCTGACGCTCCAATAACGACCACTCTCCGCGTTCAGAGTAACATCTCCCTCCCCTTGAAAGGGGGAGGGCAGGGGAGAGGGTCCGCTCCCTCCCTGTAGGGAGGGCTGGGGTGGGTCTGTTTTTAGTTTTCTTTGTGCACCTCATGTCCTTCTACGTATATTGCAGAGAAAGGACGTGAAGGGCAAACGTACTCGCAGGCACCACAGCCAATACAACGCTCCTCATTGACAGCAGGAACGAGTGGGTTGTCCTCATTGTCGTCAAGGTAAACCATCTGGATGGCTCCCGTAGGACAATGGCGCTCACAGTTGCCACATTCTACTTCGCCAGTCACGGCAATACAGTTCTTGCGTACCCATACGGCATGACCAATCTGTGTGGATGACTTGACGTCAAGACTTATTGGCTTTATTGCTCCTGCAGGACACACGCTTGAACAACGGTTGCACTCAGGGCGACAATAGCCTCGCTCGTAGCTCATGACTGGTTGCATGAGTGTCTTGAGGTCGCTGCTTGGACGGAGCACGTCGTTAGGGCACTCGCTCACACACAACTGACAAGCCGTACAACGTTGTGCCATGTTCTTGGCAGAGATAGACCCTGGAGGAGTGATAGGAGTGAGACGCTTTGGTTGTACCTTATCCTCGATGACGGCAAGACCGCCGTCCACCTTCTTCTTCTCCTGCGCAAGGGTTGCTGAGGCAAGTGCAAGACCTGTACCTACGAGAAACTCACGTCGTCCCTCTATGTTATTCGTATCTTTTGCTTCTGTCTTTGTCTTTACAAGTCCGGGTGCAACGACATAGTGAAGGGCATCAAACTTACAATCGCCGAGACAGTTGCCACAGGTTACGCAACGGCTGTAATCCACTGTATGGTTCTTGATGTCGATGCACGAAGCCTTGCAGTTGCGCTCGCACTTACGGCAGTTTTTGCACTTGTCTGTATCAATCTTCACCTTGAACAGGGAGAAGCGTGCAAGTTGTCCAAGGATAGTACCAACAGGACATATTGTGTTGCAGTATGTGCGTCCGTTTCTCCATGCAAGTACACTGATAGTCACGAAACTTACGATGGCTATGATGAACGTAGGCATGGAACGAATCCAGATGTCACGCTCATAGAAGGCGTAACTCTCGTAGTGTTCTGCTGCCATGGCAAGCAGATTGTTTGCACCTATATATATAGGTTGCAACAGATTCTGTGCAATACGTCCATAGCTGCTGTAAGGAGCCACGAGAGCCGCTATAGAGCCGATGCCAGCAACCATGGCAACGATGAAGAAAGCCAACACCGTGTAGCGCAGTATGTTCTTAGCTGGAGAATACGTGTATGGATTCTTTCTGTGGCAAAATACCTTGGCAATCACGTCCTGCATGACTCCGAGCGGACAGATGATGGAGCAGTATATTCTGCCGAAGATGAGAGTGAGTGCCACGAGGGCAACGACCACGACCACATTGAGAGCCAGTGCCGCTGGTAGGAACTGAATCTTTGCCATCCATCCGAGGTAGGTGTGGAATGTGCCTGTAAAGTCGAGGAACAGTAGTGTTATCAGCGTGAAGAACACTATTGCAAGTATGATTCTAATCTTTCGTAACATAAAATTGGTTAGTTCTGTGTTTTATGTTGAGTCAAAAACTGTGCAAATATGTAAATAATATTTTGAAACACCAATTTTTTAGACTTGTTTTTTTTACCACGAATGACATGAATGGACACGAACTTCAATTCTTCTTATTTTATTCAAGTTTCGCAAGTGCTCAACTTGTTAAGGGTATTAGGTTTAAGGTTATCGGGTCGCTACGCTCTTAGGTTTGATACCTGTCTCGCGGTGGAGATGTTCAACACAGAGTGCAATCGCTAAGGTGTTGTCGGTCAATAGTGCGTGTAATTCGTGGTTGAAGTAAATTGTTGTCCATACGAATTCTTGTAGTACTTTTTTATTAGGCAGAAAGGGTGGGGAATGAGTCTTTGAAACGGATGTTGCACATTTTTCTCCAAAAGTGTGCAATTATTTGGAAATAATCCTTTATCTTTGCAGCCGCAAATTAAAAAAGGAAGAATTTAAAGGATGAAAAGAATAATTTTAGGACTCATGTCAATGGTTTCACTTCCAATGATGGCAGGTGGATATTTGACTAATACAAATCAGAGTATTTCGTTTCTTCGTAACCCAAGTCAGGATGCTGCAATCAATGTTGGTGCACTCTACAGTAATCCTGCGGGAACAGCTTTCCTCACCCCTGGTTTCCATTTTGCAATCGGAATACAGAATGTTCATCAGAATCGTGATGTGACAAGCATTTTCGGTGGATATAAGTATGGTGCAAAGAACTCAGAGAGCTGCATAGGCAAGAAGTTCCAGGGTAAGGCTGTTGCACCTGTACTCCCATCCCTACAGGCTGTTTATGGCTGGGGCGACAGGTGGAGCGTAAGTTTCGACTTCGGACTTGTTGGCGGTGGCGGAAAGTGTGTTTACGAGGAAGGACTCCCTTCTTTCGAGTCACCTATCTCTGTCATACCTGACATTGCACAGTCAAAGGGCTTGCCAGTTACGGGTTATGACTTCACCACTTATATGCGTGGTCGTTCTTACCAGTACGGTTTTCAGGGTGGTGTGAGCTATAAGTTGGCAGATAACCTTAGTCTCTATGCAGGTGCACGACTTATCTATGCCACAAACAATTATTTCGGATTCGTCAAGGACATCAAGCTAAAGTACAATGGTGCTTATACTCCTGTTAAGACACTTGTCGAAGGAGCTAAGGCAAATGCTCAGGCTACGATAGAGCAGATAAACAAAGCAGTAATGGCTAATGTGATGACTCAAGAGGAAGCATCAGCAGCCGTACAGCAGTTGCAGGCGACAGGTGCCGCTCTCAATGCTCTCTCTACGATGACTCAGGACATAGAGCTTAACTGTAACCAGACAGGCTTTGCCGTCACACCTGTGTTTGGTGTTGACTGGAAGGTGAACGAACAGCTCAACCTTGCTGCCAAGTTTGAGGTTAAGACTCGTCTCCGTCTTCAGAATGAGAGTGTCAATATCAATACAGAGAATGTGGAAGCCCTTGCAGCTTACGAGCATGGCAAGAGCGTGGCAGAGGACATCCCTTCTATCCTTACCGTGGGAGCCATGTATTCGCCAGTCAAGTTCATACGCATCAATGCAGGTTATCATTATTACTGGGACAAGCAGGCAACAAAGGTTAACAATGTGAACCGCAAGCTCTCTGGAGGCACATGGGAGATGACGGCTGGTGCTGAGTACGATTTCTGCGACCGTTGGACGGCAAGTGCAGGATGGCAGACAACCAATTATCCTAATACGGATGCCTACATGAAGGACATTTCCTTCACAACCAACTCCAACACTATCGGCCTGGGTATCAAGTGTCAGATTACTGATTGCGTAGCCGTTGAAGGTGCTTATTTCCAGACATTCTATAAGACATACGAACGTCAGAAGGATGACTATGTTTCTATCATGGGACAGAACTTCCCAGGTAGCGAACAGTTTGACCGTACCAACCGTGTCATCGGTGTAGGAGTAACGCTTGACTTCTAAAACCAAAATAGCCGTTCAGAATTGTTGTATTCTGGACGGCTATTATTAATTATGTCAGTAGTGTAAACTACTTGATTTCGATGATGGTATTCTCTTTTTCCTTCTCCTCCTCAGTCATCTTAGGGATGTTGATGGTAAGAATACCGTTATCTACGCATGCAGAGATATTGTTCTTCTCCACGTGCTCTGGCAAAGTAAGAATCTGCTCGAACTTAGAGTAAGAGAACTCGCGGCGCAAGTACTTCTTGTCGTCACTCACCTTGTTGCCGTTTGCATCAGTCTTGACGTCTGTCTTCTTCTCCATGGAGATGACGAGGTCGCCGTCCTGAGTAACATGTACGTTGAAGTCTTCCTTGGTCATTCCTGGAGCAGCAACTTCAACAGTGTACTTGTTGTCGTCCTCAGATACGTTGATGGCTGGTGTAGTGCCGTAGGCTTTAGTAGGCATCCATGTATTGTCATCGAAGAAATCATTAAAGATGGTTGGAATCCAACCTTGATTACGAGTGTAAACAGATGGTAACATAATAAAACCTCCTATAATTTAAGTTAAACATTTCTAAATTTGAGTTTGCTCAGAGTAGCAGCCCCTTTGTGGGCTGGAGGCTTAACCTCATTTACTGAACTTGCTCCTGTATGTCTTTCGACTTACGCCTATATAATTGCAACAATGATACCAATATGTCAAAATGTCCATCTGTTTTTAAACTTTGTAAAGACTTTTTAATCTTTCCTCCCATAATTTTAAACATTCGCCCTCAAATTTAAACTTTGTTAAACATTCATGTAAAATTTCGTTGGTGTAAATTTGTCAGTATCAGCATGACAATATGGCAAAGATATCATAATTTGGCGAACAGACTATCGTTTTTTGACTTCCTTTTACTTCTTTTTACTCCCTTTTACTCCCATTAATGAGTAAGTTGAAAACTTGCGAAACATAAAAAAGTTGCCATTTCTTTCTGTATTCATGAAAAATGTGCTATTTTTGCAAGGTCATTGTGTGGCTTGTCTTATGACTACGGCTACATGATGGCATGAAATTATGGTTTTTATAGCGTTAGCTATTTTCGGATTGTCGCGAAACGTAGGAAATTTCATGACAAGTAAATGCGAAGATAATAGTTACGCCTGCGCTTAAGCGTGGGTGGAACTTATCTGCATTTATGGGCAATCCTACGGCCTCGCGACAAAGATAAGCGTTCATCTGCGCTTTTTCTTTGTCCCGAGGTCTTATGTTTTTGTCCATATCGCACCGATAAGAAGCTTCCGCTCAATTTTTGCGACCTGTACGGCTTTTTGCACTATGGTGCCAATTAGAAAAACAGTCAAGAACTTTTCTCACTGACCAGCGGGAAGTAAACAGAACAAAAACAAGAAAAAACAGATTTCTGTTTTCTTTTGTTTTCCCCATGTTTTTCTAACTGGCCGCTTTGCGGCATGAAATAGCTGAAACAGCTGGACAGTTCGCTTAATACCTAAAAAGCGTATGGCAAATACTAATCAGGAGCGTGAGGAACTCCACAAGACCATCTGGGCTATCGCCGACCAGTTGCGAGGACCTGTAGGCGGCTGGGAGTTCAAGGCTTATGTGCTTGGCTCCATCTTCTACCGTTTCATTTCGGAGAACATAACCAATTACATCAACAAGGCACAGCATGATGCCGGTGATGCAGACTTTGACTATACCACCCTCTCGGATGCTGAGGCTGAGTATGCACGTGAGCTGATGGTGGAGGAGAAGGGTTTCTTTATTCTCCCTTCGCAGTTGTTCCAGAACGTGGCTAAGCATCCAGAGACAGATGAGAACCTCAACGAGACTCTTTCCAACATCTTTCATTCCATCGAGGCAAGTGCCATAGGCACACCGAGCGAGCCAGACCTCAAGGGACTGTTCAGCGACTTCGTGGTAGATAACTCCCAGTTGGGCAACTCAGTCAGTATGCGTAATGCACTTATCGCCAATGTTCTTGTGGCTGTGCGTGACATGAATCTTGGTCGTGAGTTTGGTGAGTCGCAGATTGACACCTTTGGCGATGCCTACGAGTATCTGATGCAGATGTATGCTGCCAATGCCGGTAAGAGCGGTGGCGAGTTCTTCACGCCACAGGAGGTGAGTGAGGTACTTGCACGTATAGCGTCTTATGGCAATCGTGACATACAGAAGGTGTATGACCCGGCATGTGGTTCGGGTTCTCTGCTTATGAAGTTTGCCAAGATTGTGGGCAAGGGACAGAAGAGCCTCAAGTACTATGGACAGGAGGTTAATCCTACGACCTATAACCTTTGCCGTATCAATATGTTCCTCCACGACATCAATTATGACAACTTCGACATCCAGCTGGGTGACACTCTCCACGAGCCTCTCCATCTTGACGAAGCACCTTTCGATGCCATCGTGAGTAATCCACCTTACTCACTCAAGTGGGACGGTAAGGATAATCCAATCCTTATCAACGATGACCGCTATGCTCCTGCAGGCGTCCTTGCTCCTAAGTCGGCTGCCGACCTTGCCTTCACCATGCACATGCTCTATCATCTCTCCGAGTCTGGTACGGCTGCCATCGTCGAGTTCCCTGGTGTACTCTATCGTGGAGGTGACGAACAGAAGATACGCAAGTATCTTGTCAACAACAACTATGTTGATACCGTCATTCAGTTGCCACAGAACCTCTTCTTCGGAGTGGGTATTGCTACATGTATCATCGTGCTGAAGAAGAGTTGCAAGCGTGACAACTGCATCCTCTTTGTGGATGCGAGCAACCAGTTTGTCAAGTCGGGCAATAAGAACAAGCTCACTCAGAAGAATCAGGATGCCATCGTCCGTGCGTACGCAGAGCGTAAGGACGTGCAATACTTCTGCCGTCTTGTTCATAAGTCAGAGATAGAGGCAAACGATTTTAACCTATCCGTATCGTCATACGTAGAGCAGGAAGACACTCGTGAAGTCATAGATATTGATGCCGTTAACGCCTCACTCGTAGATATTGTGGCGGAGGTCAATGCCCTCCGTTCACGTGTAGATGCTATTATTGCTAATCTCTAATCCCACTCGCTTATGAATAAGATAGACGAAATGATTCGTGAGCTATGCCCAGAGGGCGTGAAGAGGGTGAAGCTGGGAGAGGTATGTGAGGTATCAGACTATGTGTCTAATGGTAGTTTTGCCACTTTGAAAGCAAATGTAAAATATCTGTCCGAACCAAATTATGCTGTTTTGTTGAGGTTCGCAGATTATAGTAATAATTTTGACGCTTCCAAATTTGTATACATAGATGAACATGCTTATAATTTTTTGAACAAATCAAAATTGTTTGGTGGAGAGATTATTATAAGTAATGTGGGCTCATGCGGGTTGTTATTTCGATGCCCAAAGCTGAATACCAAAATGAGTCTTGCTCCAAATACGATAATGGTTAAGAGTAAGTATCAGGATTATTTGTATTATTGGTTAAAAAGTAAATCGGGTCAAGAGTCCATGTTAAGGTTTGTGTCACCAGGTGCAATGCCTAAATTTAATAAGACACAATTTAAAACTATTGAGATTCCCCTTCCCCCACTTGCCATTCAGCAAGAGATAGTTTCGATATTGGATTCATTCTCGTCTCTTCAGTCAAAGCTTGAGGAAGAACTTTCTGTGCGTCAGAAGCAGATGGAGTTCTACCGAGAAAAACTTCTCACATTCGATAAAGATGACAATAGCGTGAAGTGGATGAAGCTGGGAGAAATAGGTTCTTTCTATAATGGCGTTACAGGTAAGAACAAAGAGGACTTCGTTGATGGTAATGCAAAGTTCATAACTTATATGAACATTTTTACTAATCCGAAATTAAAGATAAATGTAGATGATAGAATTAGAATTGCAGAAGGGGAAAAGCAAAACCTTATTAAATATGGTGATGTCTTGTTTACTACATCTTCTGAAACACTAGATGAATGTGGTATGTCTTCTGTTTTAACAGAAAGAACAGAAGAGAACTTATATTTAAATAGTTTTTGCTTTGGATATCGTTTTAATAACCTTTCTTTGATAGAGCCTTCTTTTTGTGCTTATTTGTTTAGAACAGATTCTATAAGACGTGAAATTGCAAAAACAGCCAATGGAGTAACACGTTTTAATGTTTCAAAGAAGTTGTTTGAGAAACTTATTATTCCAGTTCCCTCTCTCTCTCGTCAACAAGAGATAGTATCGACACTTGATACGATGTCGTCGTTGATTGATAAGTTGAAGGAGGAGATAGAATTGAGGAAGAAGCAATATGAATATTATCGTGAGGCGTTGCTCTCGTTCTGACGTACGTAAAAAGTACGTCGCGTGCGTACTCCGAGTACGTCCCGAACGTACTGGTAGTTCGTTCCCCACGTACTGACAGTACGTTCGGGACGTACTGAGACAGTGTAAAAATATCTTCTTACGCCTCCAGTATAATCGCTCTTTGACATATTGAAAACAAAAAAGAAAAAGAAACATTGTGCTCGTATTTAGTAAAATGCGTATCTTTGTGGCGTGAATAATAATTGAAAGACAATATGAGTACAACTACATGTTTCAGTCAAGGTCAATTACATATTCTTGAACTGTTGAAGCATGAATCATTTACTTTATTTTGCAGAATCGTAACAGAAAGGATAATATTATGGCATTAGCAATAAAATCAATTCCTACTCTCTATGGCAAGGAAGCAACACAATTTAGAGAAGAGGCTGAACGTGTGGAAAGGGAATATGACGCACGTCCAAAGGAGGACATCACAAAGGATGCTCTCTATGTTGCAATGAAGAAGATGTTACAACGCTCTGGTTTGAATTAATAGCCTATGAACCTTCTTGAGACACACAATCTACACGTTCTTACGGAAGATATTCTTGCAGAGTGCAATCCATTTACGTGTGGACAGGATTCGGATATGGATGAATTCTTTAGAGAGGACGCTTTGACTTATACTCATTATGCTTTGGGTAAGTCTTATTGCTTCCGTTCTTTGGAGCATCCCGAGGAAATATCTGCCTGTTTTACTATATCCAATGATAGCATAAGAATCTATGATTTGCCTTCTTCAAGGAAGAATGCTATGTGGAAGGATATAACAAATAGGGAGAAGATGCTCAGTCGCTATCCTGGTGTTTTGATAGGTCGTTTGGCTGTTTCAGAAAAATTGAAAGGGCAAGGGTTAGGTTCTCAAGTTCTCGATTTTATTAAGATGTGGTTTCGTGACCCTGCTAATAAAACGGCTTGTAGATTGATAATTGTGGATGCGAAGAACGAAGAACCTGTTCTTCATTTTTATGAGAAAAACGGATTTCGTTTTCTATTTCCGCGAGAAATAGATGAGGATTTATACACAAAGCCAGTAGGTAGCGCTGAAGAGAAGGAACAACGCATTCGTAATCCTCGTCGTCTTAGGACTCGACTAATGTTTTGTGACTTATTACGCAAGTAATGAACTGTAGGATTTTGCGTTAGTCACCTCCCCTCGTGGGAGGTCGGGAGGGGGACACCCTTTTTTTGTTTTCAATATGTCATTTAGTGTTTTGTGAATGATAGTGAAACTAAATGAATTTGAAAACAAGATATGGAACAATCTATTTACCTTAATATTATTGCACAGATGGAGGAATCCACTGTTGTGTCAGAGTATGTGCCACAACAGAGGGATAGTACGGTTTACCAGTCGGAAGCACAACTGGAGGAGGCACTCATCGAACAACTTGTCAGACAGGGATATGGTGCGCCCCAGATTCATACGGAAGAGGAACTGGTGGCTAACCTGCGTCATGAGTTGGAACGCCTGAATGGCGTGACGCTGACCGATGGCGAATGGAAGCGACTGCTGAATGAGCAGATAGCTGGCGACAACATGACCATAGAGGATAAGACCGAGAGGCTGCAATACAAGGATTCGCACATCCTATGTCTCAAGCGTGACGACGGCTCCATGAAGAACATACGTCTCATAGACAAGAAGGATATACATAACAACAGTGTGCAGGTCATCAACCAGTATAAGGTGGATGCACCTACGGCATCGGGTGGAGTGCGCAAGAACCGCTATGACGTGACGATACTCGTGAACGGATTGCCTATGGTTCACGTAGAGCTGAAGCGCAGAGGGGTGAGCATCAAGGAGGCTTTCAACCAGATAAACCGCTATCAGCGTGACTCCTTCGGCGCAGGCAAGGCTCTGTTTGAGTATGTACAGGTGTTTGTCATAAGTAACGGAACACAGACGAAGTATTACTCCAACACCACACGCTATGCTCAGGAGAAGGAGATACAGAAGGCTGGCAAGAAGGTGCTGAAACAATCAAACTCGTTTGAGTTTACAAGTTACTGGAGTGATGCGCAGAATAATGTGCTTACAGACTTGACGGACTTTGCTGCCACGTTCCTTGCCAAGAACACTCTGCTGAAGGTGCTCACACGCTACTGTGTGTTCACGGCAGACAAGATGCTCATGGTGATGCGCCCTTATCAGATTGCGGCAGCAGAGAAGATACTGCTCCGCATAGCCACGGCTTCAAACAACAAATGGCAGGGAACGATAAAGGCTGGTGGCTACATCTGGCACACGACGGGTAGCGGTAAGACGCTCACATCGTTCAAGACAGCCCAGTTGGCAAGTCGTATGCCAGAGGTAGATAAGGTGTTGTTCGTGGTTGATAGGAAAGACCTCGACTATCAGACGATGAAGGAGTATGACAAGTTTGAGAAGGACAGCGCAAACAGCAATAGCAACTCAAACATACTGCGCCGACAGCTGGAGGACCCAAGGTGCAGGATTATCATCACCACCATACAGAAGCTTTCGACCTTGCTCCGCAAGAAAGACCTCGAACTGAGTGTGTTGAAGAAGAATGTGGTGATGATATTCGACGAGTGTCATCGTGGACAGTTCGGCGATATGCACACGCTCATCACCCGCAAGTTTACCAACTACTATATGTTTGGCTTCACGGGTACTCCAATCTTTGCAGCCAATGCTTCGACAGGCAGGCGGTCGGCACTATGTACCACGGAGGATGCCTTTGGCGAACGTCTGCATACATATACAATCATCAACGCCATCAATGATAAGAACGTATTGAAGTTCAAGGTGGATTATGTGAGCACCATGAAGATGAAGGGCGATGTGAAGGACAAGAAGGTGTGGGGTATAGATACTGATGAGGCTCTCCACTCTCCACAGCGCATAGCCAACAATGTGGGTTACATCCTCCACAACTTCGACATCAAGACCAAGCAGAACGAGCGTTACATGATGAGCAAGCTGCAGAACATAGCGGAGGTGGCAAAAGGACGCAAGGGGGCAAAGGAACAGAAGGGAAGGCAGTCGATGACAGGCTTCAACAGCATCTTTGCCGTGGACAGCGTACCGAGTGCCATTGCCTATTACCGTGAGTTCAAGCGTCAGCAGGAGGACATGACGGATGACGAACGTCTGCGCATAGCCACCATATTCACCTTTGCAGCCAACGAGGCAGAAGATGAATATGGAACGATAGACGATGAGAACCCGGAGGGTACGGAACAGATGGATGCCGTGAGCCGTGATGCACTTGAGTCAGCCATCATGGATTACAACAAGATGTTTGGCACAAGCTACGATACGAGTGGCGAGAAGTTCCAGAACTATTACAAGGATGTGTCGCTCCGCATGAAGAACAAGGAGATAGACATACTGATAGTCGTGGGTATGTTCCTGACAGGCTTCGACTCGCAGACGGTCAACACGCTTTGGGTGGATAAGAATCTCAGGCTTCACGGCTTGCTCCAAGCATACAGCCGTACCAACCGTATTCTCAATGCCGTGAAGGACTGTGGTAATATCGTCTGTTTCCGCAATCTTGAGGAACGTACAAATGAGAGTTTCGCACTCTTTGGCGACAAGAACGCCAAGGGTATCATCCTCATGCGTCCGTACAAGGACTACTACGAGGGATATGTGGATGACAAGGGTAAGGCTCACCCAGGATACAAGGAGCTGGTGGAGCGCCTGAAAGATGAATACCCAACCATTGCCTTGCCTCATATCGTGGGCGAGGAGTTGAAGAAGAATTTTGTGGTGCTATTCGGTAACATTCTGAAGATGCGTAACCTGTTATCTACGTTCGACGAGTTCAACCCGGAGGATGAGGCTGAACGCCAACAGGAACAGTTGGTGTCAGAGGCAGATATGCAGGATTACACATCATGGTACAACGACCTTCATGACGAATATCGTAAGCAGAACCAGGGTGGCGATGCCGAGAACATCAACGACGACATAGAGTTTGAGATGGAACTGGTGAAGCAGGTGCAGATAAACATAGACTTCATCCTCAACCTCGTGAATGAGTATCACACTGGCAACTGCAAGAACAAATCCATCGTCGTGAAGATACAGAAGGCAATAGGTGCAAGCCCTGACATGCGTAACAAGAAAGACCTCATCGAGCGTTTCATCGAGAGTATCACTCCTCAGGCAAGTGGCGACGGCAACGACATATACTCACAATGGGAGACATTCATTGCCCAGCGCAAGGCAGAGGAACTGGATGCCATCATCACCGAGGAGAACCTGCGCAAGGAAGCTGCCTATGAGTTTATGTCACGTGCCTTCTCCGAAGGATACATCACCGAGACAGGTACAGCCATTACCGAGGTTCTCCCACCTATGGGACTGTTTGGCAAGGGCAATAAGCGTGCCATTAAGAAAGCTACGGTACTTCAGAAACTCAAGGAATACTTCGACAGGTTCTACGAGTTGGGAGGATAGTGAATGTGCCAGTTCTGATTATTGTGTAATTCATGGGAAATATTGGCGTGGGAATAGCTCGGATTAAGTACGGACTAAGTACGGACGAATAACGGTCGAATTACGGACGAATAACGGACTATGAACTTTAGGACAATAGTTTGAGGCATATATGTAATTTCGTCTATTGACTCTTCAAAGGATAATACAAAAGCAGATTTATAGAACTATAAAGATTTTAACACAGAGGACACTGAGGGCACAGAGTTGTTCAAACCATTTTTTGCACGAATTATCATGTAATTGACCACGAATTATCATAAATGTTTTTTTGATAATTTATGGCAAATTAATGGTAATTCGTGTTTTCAAAAAAATTACCTCCTCTGTGCTCCTCTGTGTTTCAAAAAGGATCAACCGTACAAGCCTATATTATTGGATAAGATTACTTGCTCCAATACTTCTTGAGGCGTTCAAGTTCTTCCTTCGTGATGTAGGTTACGGCACCATGCTTCTGCTCGGCGAAGTTGGTACGCTTCATCTTGCTACCCTTGCCGTCAAAATAGCCGATAGGCTTGTATGTGAAGAAGTCCTTTGTCTCAACAAATCCGAAGTTCATCGGACGTATGTGGTAGTTGTCGAACATAACGACATAAGTAGGATCTGAGGCATCCTTATCAAGTCGTCTCCAACAGTTAGGAGCTTCATGTCCCTGTCTTTCGCCGTCATAGTAATAATCATCTAACCTGTATGGGCCTGTAATCTTCTGAGACGTAGCATGTCTTGGTGTTGCTCCGCTCTCGTGACTCACATAGAACATGTGGTATGTGTCGGCAACCTTGATGATGTCTGAGTCAATAATGTTATACTTCAACTTTGGTGCAGAGAGCAGGAAATGCGGTTCGCCGATTACCTTGTCAAAGGAGTCGTTCATATAGACATACCATATTGTGTTCATTCCTACACCTTCTCTTGTGGTGAAGTGAACCATCATCTTTCCAGCTTCCTCATCGAATACGGTTTCTGGTGCCCATACACATCCCACCTCACTCCAGTTCATGGTGAGAGTGTCTCCGTCAACGACATACTGCTGTTTAGGGAACTTGGTAAAGTCAATAACCTTGTGTGTCCAGTGGATGAGGTCGTATGACTTCATGAACACCATACCACGGTTATTGCCCCATCCATATTTCTTGCCGTCACGCTCCCACTCCGTCTTGCGGAAGCCGTCACGTACTCCAAACACATGGAGGTCGGTCATGGCAAGGAAATAAGCACCGTCCTTTCCGCGATAGATATGAGGGTCGCGTATTCCGTGCTGCTCGGCAATAGTGTCTCCAGCTATGATAGGCTTGTCATCATTAAAGGCTGTCCATGTATATCCGTCCTCCGAATATGCCATGTGCAAGCCGTGGTCCTGGTCCTTGTGATACACCATGAGGTAAGCATCCATCTTCTCTTCTTGTGCTATGACCTTTATCTTGTCGCCTGAGTCGTTCACTGGGAAAAGGTGTGGTACGCGGCGTGTCCTGCCATTCACCTTTTCATGGCTATGTACCGACATCATCAGACGTCCGTCAAAAGTACGGAAAAGCATACCATGACCGTAGTTTGGAGGAGTGATAGGTTCCTTCTCCTGAATCCAAGGTCCGTCAAGAGTACCACTCTCGCTATATGCCACACCCTGAGTGTAGTCGCCGAACACCCAGCTTGTCCACAACATTCCGAGCTTACCTGTCTGAGTGCGGAAGAGCCAAGGTCCGTCCGTCACCTTGTTAGGTATGTCGTTGCCCTTTATATCCTTCTCACGGCTCCAAGGTGAGTCGAATGCACGAAACAGCACCTTACTCTTGCCCACAGGAGCACTAAGGTCTTTCTTGAGGCGAATCTTCTCGATAGTACCGTTCCAGTTCTCCAACCACTCGCCACAGAATACCATATATGGATTATTGTCCTTGTCAACCCAGAAAGTACCGTCGAGTGTTGGGCGGTCTGCTGGGAGGTAATCACTCTTGCCCACAGGACGGTAAGGACCTTCAGCCTTATCGCTCACAAGGATATGACTTGCACGACGGGGAATGACATTACCCTTGAACTCGCCTATACGGATGCTGTTGTTAGTGAATGTGGCAAAGTAATAATATTTGCCATTATACTTGTGCAGTTCTGCTGCCCAGATCTCAGGACGCTCTCCTGCCCATTTGATGCCATCCGTAACGGCTACACGATAAGGACCTGTCCACATCCTGAGGTCAGGACTCTTCCACAACATTCCGCCCGTACCTGTCATGTAGTACATCTGTGTTGCATCATCTGCAAGGATACATGGGTCACTCATCACCATACTGTCAATGGGTATGGTGCGCAATCTCATATTGCGCTGTGCGTATGTCGTCCCTGGTACGCATAACAACATGGCAACAGCCAACGCAAATAGTCTGGTTAATTTCATTTGTTTGTATTGGTTAAGTTAGTAATTAAAGCATCTTTACTTGACTTTATCCTTTGATTTGTGCAGTTAAGAAGTTAAGTAGTTAAGACGTTTCATAATTAGGAATGAGAAATTAGAAATTAGGAACTAAGCGAAGCGTTCTCACTGACCGCAGGGAAGTAATGGCAAGCACCACCGTTGGATATTCTGTCCCGAATGGCTATTACTCATTACTAATAGCTAATTACTCATTGATTGACATTCGTCATAACTTATAGAACTCCTTGACGCAAAACTTCTTCAAATGCTAAAGTCAAAATATTTATTAATTCTGTTGGCAAAGATAGAAAATAATCTGCAATTATACCACCTGTCCTTTCATTTTTCGCTTCATCCACACGTTATTAATTTAAGTTTCGCAAGTTTTTAACTTGCTCATTTATGGTAGTAAAAGGGAGTAAAAAGAAGTAAAAGGAAGTAAAAAGACGATAGTCTGTTCGCCATATTGTACTGACAGGGTAATGTTTCTTTACTCCATTTAACTTCTCTTTACTTCAAGAGAATTACTTCCGAAACTTGAATTATATTATTGACGCAAAAGCAATTCAACAAATTCTTGTATCTTAAGGACTGCAATTATTGGGAAATCAATTTCCTTTACAGAATTGAAATGAGAGTCATTTGATACAATAAACTCAGCATTTCCACAGATTGCACAATCTACGAACTTGTTGTCATCAGGGTCAGACTTAATCATGTTGAATCGCCAGGAAGGTTCAATCTTCTTTACATTCCTTCTTGTAGCCAAGATTTTAAGGACAATTTCTGCAATCTGCAAAGATGCTTTCTGAGACAATATTTCCTCATACTCTAAAAGAATCTCTGGCGAAACACATAATTCAATCTTATAGTCAAGAAAATCTGTCCACACCATGTGATATGGACTACGGCTTGGCAATATTGCCAAAAGACAATTCGTGTCAAGAACAATTCTTCTCACCTCATCTTGCATTATAAGGAGTACGTAAGTGTTCTGAAAGTATATTTTCTATGGCTTCACCATCGAGAACACCTTCATCCCACAAACGGTCTGCTTCTGTCTGAAGTTTCTCTTCATAGTACTTTGATAGCACAGAGTCGAGTTCTTCAACAGCACCTTCTGATTTACAATATTTCAACAGTTCAAGAATATGTAATTGACCTTGACTGAAACATGTAGTTGTACTCATATTGCCTTTAAATTATTATTTCACGTCTGCAAAGATATACATTTTGCGTTATATGCGCAAAGGAATAGGTTATCTTTTTTGTTTTCAATATGTCACAAAGAGCGATTATACTGGAGGCGTAAGAAGGTATTCTTATTCAACTTCCGCAAGTTTTCAACTTGCTCATTTATGGTAGTAAAATGGAGTAAAAAGAAGTAAAATATTTGGTGACAAAATATTTATTGGAACAATTGTTGGTAATTATTACTTCACGTTGGTCAGTGAGAAAAGTTGGTAATTATTGTCCACATCGCTTCGTGCTTAGCACGATGCGCAGAACGCGAAGTATGTTTTAGGCGTGCTTTGCACGCTTGAAAGGACAATAATTACCAATCTTAATCCAATAATATTTTTTATCTCCCACTTTAACTTTGCAGTAAATATTCTAAGAGTTAAAATCTCTTAAATTTTAATGTTAGATAACACGTTGAAATAACGTTAAGATATAACAGTTTATGCTTACCTTTGTTGTATA
>JAFYAT010000131.1 GCA_017540585.1 Bacteroidaceae bacterium
CTTTCAAATCCTCTTGTTTCATTACACTAAGACAACATGTGTTGTCAACGAATAACACGAATGCCGTTCGGATTCTAATCGTTGTACCTGATTCGTGACATTCGTAATTGCACGAGCAATTCTTCGTGTAATGGAAACAGCTGAGGAACCACCAATTTCGTGCAAATTAGTGTAATTGGCTACGCCGAGCTAAAGGTTCGTGGTTAAAGAAATACCCACACAAAATCTTGTAGAACCAATTTTTGTAAGTTTTCAACTTGCTAATTTTTTGAAGTAAAAGGGAGTAAAGAGGAGTAAAAAGAAGTAAAAGGACGATAGCCTGTTCGCAAAATCTGTACTGACAATGTAATGTCTCTTTACTCCTTTTTACTACTCTTTACTTCTATTTATTCCTCTTTACTACCAGAGAAGTACCTCTGGAAGTTAAGTTATTCGTTATTGTCTTGATCTTCGATGTTTTCCTTCGGAATAACCCTGAGTATGGATGTGGCTGTAGGTCCTTCGGCAAAAGGATTATTCTTGCCTGTATAGATGGAAATCTGCGAAGTGAATGTTACGGTGTAGTTACCTGGTGCAGGGGCAACGAATTTAGTCTCTGCATGGTCATTGAGTTTGCCACCGTCAGGCTTGGTGAGGCTCACTATTGGCTTGCCATCGAGAGTATAGTTCTGCTTGGTGTAGTACCAGTATGCGCCTATTTCCTTGTACTGGATGAATGTGACTACAGTGTCACCCTCGTAGCATGGGTTTGGCATGAATGCGAGGTAATCAGCTACTGGAGCAACGAAAACTTTTTCTTTTTCGCATGAAGTGAAAACTGTTGTGGCAATCAATGTGAGGAGAGCCACGAAGAATGTGTTCTTTTTCATCTTGTGAGAGATATTTTCTGTTTGATTAAGTTATTGTGCAAAGATACAACATGTTTATGACTTGTGCAATAGATACTCGCACTTCTTCTTACTCCATTTTACTTCCATAAGTGAGCAAGTATAAATTTTTTGAAGCATGAAATACTTACATTATGATACTTCGGGAATATATCGGGAATAGTTCGGGAATGGTTCGGGATTCCTTCGAGTCGTGCTTTTTGACAGAAAGATACTTCCGTGTTTACTTCGTTGTGACAAAATGCTACTTTTTGTGGTAATCTGCTTTCATTGCGTCTATTGCCTATTGTCATCGTATATAGTGGGCGATTTTTTTGTACGCGCAGAAAAAAATTTTTGTACGCGTACAAAATATTTTTTCTACGTGATGCAGATTTTTCTGCTTCGTATATACGTTTTGTCATAATGCTATTAGCTGACGAATATCCACTTTCTTTTTGTCACTTGCGTTATCAAAAGAAAATTACGAAGTCGTGTCTCTTGTAATTATTTGGATAATAATATTAAAGGATTAACATACTTTAACTACCCCTCCCTCCCTTGTATGCTCTAAGTCGTAAATAATGATGATTGAGGATGTGGGAGTTTTTGCCTTTGCATTATGTTGTCAATTTATATTGAGTCTTTTTGCTAAGGTTAAACAATAAATATTATTGATGTTTATGTAAATATCGTAATATTTTTCGTTGGAATATGAAGAAAGGTTGTGATTTTCTTTGTTGTAAGATAAAATGTCCGTATCTTTGCTGCACTTGAAAAGTGCATTAACACATTCGGATTTTGTTTCTTTAAGAAGAATACAGCAAGTGCTGAATCAAAGATAACAGAACTCGCTTGCATCCCATAAGAACTGCAGGCGAGTCATTTTTTTGTAAGACTATGAGCAAACAAAAACCAAGAACGATAGAAGAACAGGTATCCATCCTTCGTAATAGAGGAATGGAGTTTGGTGATATGGAGTTAGCAAAGCAATTTCTTGGAAGGGTGAGCTATTTCCGCATGAAATACTATTGGATTGACTTGGTTGACCCTGAAACGGATGATTTTAAGGACGGTTCAATCTTTGAGGATGTTATCGAAAGGTATGAACTCGACAAAGAACTGCGACTTATTTTGTTTAATGCTATAGAGTTGCTTGAGGTTGGTCTTCGATCTAAAATCATTACAAAGATTTCTTTGGCTATGGGAACGGGGTTATGGTATCTGAATCGTGACTTGTTTGAGGATGAAGAGTATCATAGGGACTTCGTACTTGATTTGAAGTATGAATTTGGAAGAAGCACAGACCCTTTTGCGAGAGATTATATCCGTAATCATGATGATTGGGATGAGGATAGTCTGTACGGTGATAATCCGGATGCGTGGATGATATTTGAGACTGCAACTTTTGGAACGCTTTCCAAGATGTATAAGAATCTGAAGGCACAGTCACCATTACAATCTGCCATAGCAAATGAATTCGGAATGTACTCTACAAAAGAGTTCTCCAGTTGGCTTGAAGCAATTTCGGTTCTTCGCAATATTATTGCTCATCATTCAAGATTATGGTATAGAATTTTTTCAAAAAAGTCAGTCAATATAAAAAGACATCGTGATGTGTGGCTTAATGTTGATATGACTGAAAACATGAGAAAGCGTGCTTTTGGTGTAATTTCATGTCTTTTATATCTATGTAATGCTTTAACTCCTGATAACAGAATCAAGGATAACATAATTCAATTGTTTGACAGGCATCCAAATGTTCCTATTTACCTGTTAGGTTTTACGGACGGCTGGAAGGACTATCCTATATGGCGGCGTGATAAATGATTATTCTGTCAAATATGCGTGTTTGAATGGAAATATGTTGTACCTTCGAATCCGTAAACTAACTGAAAAAATAATAAGATGAATCTTGGAAGACTATTTCTTTTGTTGATATTCCTTTGTGGAGAAACATGTAGGGCACAAGGCAAAGATGAGGATTCTTTGTTTTTCTGCCCACAGGGATACTATAAAATCCTTAAAATAGATAAGGTCCGTAGCTCTAAATATAAAGAGTCCTTTTGTGACGGACTTAAATCAAGAGATAAGAGTTCTTTGTATATGATATTTGCAGAAAAGACGGATGATTCCTTAGATGTAAATCATCAAGATGAACATAAGGTTGTTAGAATTTTGTCTGTACGGGAAGGAGGTAAAACAAAGGGTAATATGTTGAAGATAAATAAGGTTTACTTTTTTAATCTCGTTTCTTTGTATTGGAAAACAACCGAATTAGGAATAAATGATATTAAATTACGTACATCTACAATAAATGTTAGAGAAAACCATTAATGGAGTTTAATTGGATAGCATTCCTTTGATTTTGGTTCGTAAAATGAATTATTCTTAGATTATTTTATTTCATAATAAAAAAAATGATTGATGCTATCTTTTTTAAATTTAAGAATGTAATATATTGTATTTTATGTATTTTTGTAAAAAAAATATTATGAAGTTTTATAAATTGAAATTTGGTTGTGACAATGAGATTGTCGGCAATCAATATCCACAAGTTTGGGATTTCCTTAAAGGATATTCTCCAAAACCTGAAGATAATGGTTTGTTTACATTGTATGACGATGACAAATTGTTTCCAGACAAAGAGCCTGATTTGTCTGGCTTGAAATTAGCAAGTGGTGCTCAGTATACAGATTTCATGAGCAACGGATTTGATTCTTGCTTATATTTGTTTAGCGAAAAAGCTAAAGGGCTTCTTGAAAATCTGAATCTTGATATGCATCGAATATATCCTGCCAAAGTAACAAGTCTTAGAAAGAAGACATCAAGGGATTATTATATGATGAAGATAATTTCTAGGAAATGGGAATTTGTGGATTTTTCTAATTCTGAGTTGTATGAAGAAATAAAAGATGGGGAAGACTTCGATGATGTTATAATAAATCCCGTGACTATTCGTTCTTTGGAAGAGTTTCGGGAAAAATATGATAATACTAATTTTGTTGATAAATGGAACTACAATATTAGAGCAAAGCGAATAAAAATGTTGGATTCCTTTTATGACTTAGGTCTGGATATGTTCAAGTTGGATAGGTTTGATTTTTCTTGGTATGTGAGTGAAAGATTCTTTGATATGGTATTATCGAATAATCTTACAGGTCTGGAGTTTGAAAAGGTGGATATGTAATGATTGTTTGAGTATTGCACTTCGTCATATGATTCGTTATTAATAACCATAGTGTTATCCTTTCAATAGATGCCACTTCCCGCTTTGTAACTATCATGTTTACGAGGTGTAAAGTGGCATACTTATTTTTGATACAAAAGTTGCAAATGGTTTTGCTATACCATAAATCTTACAAGAGCATGAAAGCCTAATTGTCTTGAATAGTCATAATTGTCGTTGGAAGTTTTCCTTTTCACATATTCAAGTAGAAGTCATTTGTTAGGGCTTTGTATTCATCAGAGATGTTGTTGTTGGCATCTCGTAGATAGAGTTTGTCGAAATGGGTGTTGACATTACGGTTGTGGGTGAATGCGAGTAGGGTACGCTTGGCTGGTTTGCGGATGGTGGTGTGAATGTCTGTCCTATCTGATAGATAAAGAGAATGAATGGCAGATGAGCCAATCAGTTCGGTAACTGCTGATGTAGGTATGATGACGCAGAAGGTGCCACCATCACGTAGGAGGGTGCTTGCCTTGTGTAGGAGCGTGTCGAATGGTAATGAGGTGGTGTGACGTGCTGTGTCTCGCTTGGCGTCAGGACATGATGTGTCCTCTTGATAGAAGGGAGGATTGGACACAATAAGGTCGTAGCGTGGCTCATTCTCCATGTCTGCAAGGTCTGTCTGCCATGCTTCTATACGATTGCAAAACGGACTCTGTGACACGTTCTCCTTTGTCTGAGCTATGGCATCTGCGTCGATGTCTATGGCATCAATATGCGCATCGGCAAAGCGTTGTGCAAGCATGATGGCAATGAGTCCTGAGCCTGTACCTATGTCGAGGATGCGTGGTGATGCTACTGGTGAGTTTATATCTGCCCATGCACCAAGAATAACTCCGTCTGTGCCAACCTTCATGGCACAGACGGAGTCCTGTATTGTGAATTGTTTGAAACGAAACATCTGATTTAATTCATAATTCATAATTCACAATTCATAGTTTTTTCACAATAATGTTGGCATGCTCTTGTTATGACAAGGATGTGCCTGTAATTATGAATTATGAATCATGAATTATGAATTGAAAATGATTATTTGATTCCGAGCTTCTTTGCGATTGCCTTTGGAAGAGCGTCCTTGTGGATAAGGATGTTCATAGTCTTGTAGGCAACGAAAGCCTTAGAAGCGTACCAGATACCATCGTACTTGCCTGACTTACCCCATGAGTTCTTGACCATGAAGTACTCCTTGCCGTTCTGATCCTTGGCAATACCATAGATAATCATGCCGTGGTCGTCAGTTGTCTCCCAATTGTCGTATGCTTCCTGACGCATCTCCTGAGTGACTGTAATCTCTGGGAGTGGCTTTGATGTGAGTGCGTTTGCCTGGTCAGACTTTGTCTTACCGAACCAGTGAGCGAAGTCAGAGCCAAGCTCGTCCTGCTGCTTCTTTACGTCTGGGCATACTGCAATACCGTTGCGAGTGAAGCCTGTCTCAGATACGTCTGCACCCCATGCAAATGTGTAACCATTCTTAACGGCAGAATCCATTACCTCCATGAACTCGTCGAGTGGAAGGTTGTATGACTCGCCCCAACGCCAGTTGTCCTGCACCTCAATGATGAACTTAGTGTAGAATGGGTGGTGTGTGAATGAAGTGAGTGATACGTAGTCGTCCATGTTAAGTCCTGTGCTTGCCATGTAAGACTGTGGAGTGTATTTCTTGCCCTTGTATGTGAACTCTGTTGGACACTCTCCGAGGTAGTTGTCGAGAGTAGATACGAGGCTCTTCTTCCAGATTGGAGAAAGCTTCTTGAGTGTCTCGCTCTTTGCGATACCATTTACATAACCCTCAGCGATATTGAAGAGCTCTGTGAAGTTAGGAAGTGAATCTCCGTAGAGTGTTCCTGGCTCTGGCATTGCTGACTGAGGAACCATTCCGTAGTTCTTCATACAGTAAACGGCATCGTAGAAGCTACCGCCCTGGCTGAAGCTGACGTCGCCGTGCATACGTACTGCTGCTACGGCACGATCCTGATAAGTCTTGTGTGCAAGGAACATCTCGGCGAAGTCGTACTCACCCTTACCCATACGGAGGAGCTCAGACTCGAAGAATCCGAGTGAAGAGTATGCCCAGCATGTTCCTGAACGATTCTGGTTCTTAACAGAAGTGATGGGGTTTGACTTGATTGTAGTAAACTTGAATCCTTCCTCTTTCTTCTCGTCCTTCTTGTCCTGTGCTGATGCAGTTGAGAGTCCGAGTGCGAGGATTGCTGTAGTTAATAATAATTTGTTCATATTCTTTTAAGATATTTGAGTTTGTGAGTTTTTAAGTTTGTGAGTTTTTAAGTTTGTGAGTTTTTAAGTTTTTTAGTTCTCGCGGAAAATGAGTTCTTAAGTTTTTTAGTTTTTAAGTTCTTAAGTTTTTGCGGGAACTAATTACTTAAGTTATCTGCACAGAGTGCAAGGAGTTGAAATCTTTGCTCAAAGCTGATGCTCCAATACCGACCGCTCTCCGCGTTCAGAGTAACTCCTCCCTCCCCTTGAAAGGGGGAGGGTAGGGGAGAGGGTCCGCTCCCTCCCTATAGGGAGGGCTGGGGTGGGTCCGTAGTTCGGGGGCTTGGTCTCCTATTTCGCAATGAAAGCCTCTACATCATCAATGTGGTAAGGGATGATGTTCTTTCCGAGAACACGACAACCTGTCTCTGTGATGAGGATGTCGTCTTCAAGACGGATGCCACCGAAGTCCTTGTAGCTCTCGACTGCATCGTAGTTGATGAAGTCCTTGTGGAGTCCCTGACCCTTCCAGAGGTCGATGAGGTGTGGAATGAAATATATTCCTGGTTCGTCAGTCATCACGAAGCCCGGCTGGAGACGACGACCACAACGGAGACAGTTGAGTCCAAACTGTGTGGATGGCTTTACCTCGTCATCAAATCCTACGTAGTTCTGACCGAGACCTTCCATATCGTGAACGTCCATACCCATCATGTGACCAAGTCCGTGAGGGAGGAACATGGCGTGAGCTCCTGCCTGTACAGCGTCCTCTGTGTTGCCCTTCATGAGTCCGAGTTCCTTGAGACGGTCAGTCATCATACGGCATACATCAAGGTGCATGTCCTTCCACTTGAGTCCCGGCATAGCCTTCTCAATGACGAGGTCGTGACAAGCCTCTACGATAGAATAAATCTCACGCTGACGCTGTGTGAACTTGCCTGAGATAGGAGTGACACGTGTATTGTCGGAACAATAGTGCTCCATGCTTTCGGCACCTGCATCACAAAGCAAGAGTCGTCCTGCTTCGAGTGGAGCAGTAGAAGGGTAGCCATGCTGAATCTCTCCGTGCATGGTTACGATTGACTGGAAAGAATATTTCTCGCCCTTGCTCATGGCAATGCCCTCGATGACACCAGCGATGTGCTTCTCCGTAACTCCAGGAGCACAGAGTTTCATGGCTGTTGTGTGCATCTCGTAGCCAATCTCCATGGCACGCTCTATTTCCTCTATCTCGATGTCCTTCTTCACGGCACGCATATCGACTACTGCCTTGATGAACTTGACGCTTGCCATCTCCTTTACCTTGACAGGAGCGACACCGAGGAGTTCTCCTATCTGTATGACGTGGTCGTGGCGGTAAGGAGGGAGGAACATTACTTCCTGTCCTTTCTGCTGAGCAGCCTTGATAAGTACCTCGAGCTGAGCCATAGGTGCTGAATTGCTTACGCCTACCTGCTCGGCAAGGTCCTTGACAGAAGGAACGAATCCGTACCAGATGATGTCGTCGATGTCGATGTCATCACCGATGAGGTACTCACGGTCGTTGTCAACGTCTATTACGCCAACAAGTCCTTCACGCTTCTGTCCGAAGTAGTAGAGGAATGTGCTGTCCTGACGATGACGATATGTATTGGCAGGATAATTGCAAGGAGCGTCGTTGTTGCCAAAGAAAAGCAACAATCCTGAGCCTACCTTAGCTTTCAGTTCCTGTCTTCTTTCAATGTATATCTGCTTTGAAAACATAATTGGTTTGTATATTGGTTAGTCACCTGACTTTTGTGTCTGAACTATTATTAGTAAAATTCGCTGCAAAAATAGCAAAAAAATATCATTGCAAGCCAAATTCCTTGCATTTTTCTTTGTATTTGTCCTTCAAAGTGTGTGCAAGATGCTTGACTTTGTCAATTTCGTGTGAATTTGGTTCAACGCAAAGATGAATAATGTCGAGGTCGTCAAGCATGGCAAGTCGCACGTCGGTGAAACGTCTCATGTCGTCCTTGTTCCTCATCTTTTCCACACGTCTGATGCAGTTGTTGAGGTTCTCTATGACGCTTGACGCAGGAATGGAGAATCCCTTAATCTTTTCCTCCCGTGTTGTCTTTATCACCTGACACACAGAGTCGAGGAGGCGTTTGTCTTCTCCTCCGAAGTCGTTGCAGACGCCTTTCATGCGTTCGTTGTCTTCCTTCCATGCAGCCCTTGCCCTTGCGAGCATGCTTGGCGACTTCACGTCCTCCCATTTCCATACTATCTCGTTGAGAGTGGCGTATGCAATGGCACAGTCGTGGCTAACGGCATGGTCGCCTATGCTGTCGGGAATGTACTCGTATTCACAAATATCGTCTGAGTCAACATCCTGTGTTGATTCAGACGAACTGTTATTATTGTTACACGAAATGATAGAAATTGCAAGAACAAGTGTTCCTGCCAGTAATTTCATCCTCATGATAATGGTTTCCTTTGCTTTTTATGTATAATGTCATACTCTTTCAAGTCATGCATGATTTTTCGGTCACGCTTGTGCATCTCAAGTATTCCGTGAGCAAGGTCATAAATTCGTTGTGGATGGGTAAGATGCTTTATACCCAGCCAGATGTATGTCCATTTATGTGGTGAATCCTTATAACTTTTCTTTGCCATATTCTTTCTGATTCTGTCCTTTTTTACATTTCAAGCGAGTCCCCCAATAGATTGACACGCTCGGCTAACTTGCATTATTCATTCTTCATAATACAAGAGTTAAAAGTTAAAAATTAAGAGTTAAACGTTAGAGATTACTTGTGTTCTTTTTTAACTTTAAACTTATAAACTCAACTTATAACTGTTAACTGTTAATTTGTAACTCCTGTATGAATAATACAGGTTATTGATTGCAAATGTAAAAAAAAATAAGTATATGAGCAAAGTATTATGTGGAAAATTTAATTTTTTCGTCTTTTTAATAGATAAAGAAAGAGTTCAAAGGCAAGAGCCTTCCTGACTCTTTTACCTTTGAACTCTTGTATTTGTAAGTTTTTTGTACACACATTTTGGAGAAATGTGTGATTTGTATTTGTCTTACTTCATAATCTTCTTCACGCTTCCGTCAGACATCTTGATGATGTTGATACCCTTCTGGAGTGCGTCAACCTTTGCACCTGAAACGCTGTAGATGGCAACTGGAGTTGCTGTTGCGTCTGTTGCGATTGCATTTACGCTTGTTGGGTCGTACTGGTCAGTTGGGAGATTGTCGTAAGTGTAGATGTCGATGTTGAGAAGATGGCAGAAACCAGTAGCTGGGTTAGGAAGCTTGACAGTCAATGGCTCGTCAGTTGGAGCTATGTAAAGGAATTTTCTTACGAGTGCATTGTTCTCTGAGTCGTATGTCATGTAGTTAGAACCACCACCATCAGCGATAGTTAAAATTACGATTTCACCAGCCTTGAGAGCTGCACGGTCGAATGTCAATGTTGGACGTGCCATAAATGTGAGTCCGAGGTTGAAGTTACCTGCATAGTAAAGAATCTGTGATGCGTTCTTTGCGTTAGGTGGACAGTCTATGGAGATTCCCTCTGGAAGTATGAACTTCAATCCGTCAGTATAGCTGTATGTGTAAGTGTATGTATCACCTTCGAGGACAGAGTCCTTAACGACGTTGAGAGTAGCACGCATGTGTTTGGTGTCGCTGTCCCATGTCCATCCGCTTACTGTATATACTGGCTTTGCGTCAGCAAGGCTTGTTCCGTCTGCAGCTTCGCCGATTACGTATTCGTCGTATGTGTAGTAAGTCTTAGTTCCGTCCTCAGCCTCAAGGTAGCATGACTCTACAGTCTTGCCCTGAATGAGTTCATAGAGTTCTTCTGTTGGCTTTGTGAAGTCGATGCTGTGACCTTCTGCCTCGCCCTTGTGGGCTACTGTGATACCGGCGAGGTCTGCCTCGATAGATGTTGAGTTCTCTGTGTAACCGCCACATTTAACTTCAACCTTAAGGTTTTCCTTTACATCAATTACATCACCTACCTTAGCATCCTCAATGTAGAGAGCATCGTTGTCTGCGCTGACGATGAACTGTACAGGTGCGTTCTTGATTGTGTTGTCTGTCCACTCAATCTTGTATGAACGGAACTCGTCCTTGAATCCTACAAGTGTGAGGACTGGTGCGTTGAGCTGGATTTCGCCAACCTCAACCTCGAATCTTGCAGGCTCTGACTTAGCACCTGTTGATGATACAGTTACAGCCTCGATAGTTACCTTGCCGTCCTCGTTGTAGTCGTCTGTGTATGATACGTTAAGAGATTCCTCCTCGTATAGTTCGCTTGCACCTTCGTAACCATCCTCTTCAGGGAAACCGATTTCGATGTGACAGTCAGCACCTAATGTTGATTCACCGCAAGTGATGGTAATGTCACGTGACTCGCCACCTGCTCCGACAAGCTCGAATGTAGGCATTGACACGCTTTCTTCTGCGTTGGCATCAAGCCAAATCTGAAGTCCCTGGATAGCAGAGTACTTACCCATTGCGATATAGAGAGGACCGTCCTTGACTACTCGGAAGTAGCGGAAATTGTCAACGTTGGATGGAGTCTCTTCTGTTGCTTCTCCACCTTCGCTGCCTTCCTCTGTGTTTCCTGTCTGCTCAGTTGCAGGTGGGTCAAGCTTCGCCTGCTCTTCGTGTACATCAGCCGTAATCTCAACTACAGTGTTGTACCATCCTTCCACATTCTGGTTCTCGAGGTAAGATGCGTACCATTTTGGGTATTTTCCGTCAGGGCTTTCAGATTGGATGCGGCAGGCATTTACGGCATAGTCGTTTTCCTTTATGTCCTCGTAAGTGCCGTCCTCATTGTAGATACGCTCCTGAATCTTTTCATTTGCTTTGGTGTTCTGGATACAGATAATCTGTCCTTCCTTGAGTCCAGTAAGGATGGCATAACGGACTCCGTTCTTGTTGCAGTAGAGACCCTTATCCTTGTTGAACTCGATGTTACCGATACCAATGTACCAGCCGTTCATGCCCTCGTTGGTAACGACTGTAGGCTTGTAGGTGTTGTCACAAACCATCATTGTGGCATCTTGTTCACCTAAATTGAGTACGTCAGGTGTGATTGGTTTGCCATTCATCGTAAGTCCGATGAAGTCCCAAGTCTTGAAAAGTCGCATATTGTACTTTTCGCTCATGAGTACGGTGTTGTCCGTAGGAAGATTGAAATCTGCTGCTTTTGCAGCAACAGAAACTATCGCCAATGCGGCGAATGTCAAGTATTTGTAAAGTTTTCTCATAGGAAATGTGTTGATTAATTAATTATGTTAGTTTCTTTTCTGTTTTAATGGCTGGGCAAATATAGGGAAAAAACATGATTTATTGTCACAAATGTGATGCGAAAAATAATATTGTCCATCAAAAAAAGACCCTCTCCCCAGCCCTCCCCATAGGGAGTAAAGACCCTCTCCCCAGCCCTCCCCCTCTATGGGGAGGGAGAAGTTACC
>JAFYAT010000132.1 GCA_017540585.1 Bacteroidaceae bacterium
GAACAAAAACAAGAAAAAACATGTTTTCTTTTGTTTTTACCATGTTTTTTTAACTGGCCGCACTGCGGCAAAAAAAGCATACAATTTCAACAGTACAGGTCGAATATAGACATGCTCACCAACTGATGTTTGTCCTATTTGTACAAAACGGTAAATCGGGCTTATCGTAATTCCTGCACACAAAAAAGAAGTTGTTTCATGAGATAATCAAAATTTGGTCTCGAAGAAAAATTATCTGCATCGCGAAAGAGAATTATTTTGTACGCGTACAAAATTTTTTTTCTACGCGCACAAAAAAATCGCCCATTCCTGAGCGATTTTAAAGGACAAATGGATGCGTATTCATAAATGGCAGGCTTATCGTATTTATACAGCCACAAAGATATGGTTTCCGCAACCACGCTATAGCCAATACAGGAGGAATAATTGACATTGAACAAGCACAGACAATAATTCCAGCAAACACAGATATAATCACTCCATGATTAAAAAACAGTTATGAATATCTTGTAGTGTACTGAATTAGTTGACAGTTCTGTTTGTTAGAACCAAGTTGTTTTACGCATCACCTTTATATTCCTAACATGGTTGTCAAATACTGTTGTAAGGTTGTTCATTCCATTTCTCAAGGGGAAAAATTCTCAATCCTTACTCACATCGCAGACAGCTCGCACACTTTGACCCATGCTACGGCGGCAGTCAAAGCCGTTGCTGTCACGTATTCTCCAATCGAAGTAGAATTCGCGTGCGTAGTAGCTGTAGCCACCAACGAGCGAAGATGCCCAGTAATTGCCACACTTGCCCGCATAGTTAAGCGAGCCATAGCGACGATAGCCAGCAGCAGGAAGGAAAATATGTGTATCGGAGAGTGAATGGTGGCTTGATGCAGAAATTGCAGAATATACGATATAGCCAGCTACGCCAGAACCGTCATAGTTTGATGTCCATTCCCAGTAACACTTGAATAGGAGTTCCATCTGTTCAACATGAGTTGGCATACGCCATCTACCACCCCAATTCTGTGTGGCAGCATCATCCTCTGGGTCGAGAGCAGTCTTTGTATCAGCCGTATATTTGTAGAATAAGTTGCCAATGTCATCACTTGACCACTTGTATGTTGCCTCGTCATAATATGTCTTCGTATAACTACGAGAATAGTCGTAGTTTCTTGCATTACTTTCATCTTCCTCTCCGTATGCCTTTGTCTCGCCCCAAGCATAGTAATTTCCATAATCAGTAACACTTGTTGCACCAACGTTCATGCTTGCCCACTTCAATCCTGATGGCAAACCGAGATCAATCCATGTGTAACCATTCTCTGTTCCAGTAGATTGGTTTTGTTTCAAATCAGCTGCGATATGGTAAGCTTTACCTGCCACGAGTGTCTTGCTTGCGATAGTGGCGGAATACGACCTCTTGCCATAAGTTTCAGCTGTGACTGTAAGGTCACCAGTAGTTGTTGGGAGAACAGCAAGGTAGAGAGTGAGAACATTTTGAGATACTGCTGTGCCTACATTACTGAGCGAGAGTTTAATCTCTGATGATGTTACCTTTGTGGTGACTTCACCTGTTGCCACGTTCATGGTTGCAAGTGTGATAAACACATTGTCGTCCGAATCGTTTGTAAGCGTAACGCTCTCCCAAGAGGCAGCATCAGGCACGGTGAGTTCAAGCATCAAGACGGAAGCAACATGATTGAAATCAAAGTTCACACTATCGCCAGTCGGAACATTGGCAACTGCATACATATAGTCATAACTTTCGTTGATATGAGCAAAGCTGTTATTGCCGCTCTGCACCTGTCTTGTCATATCTATAGGAACATCCGTATAAGTTATCTCCGAAAGCATGTTCCAATATGGATAGTATGCAGCATAAGTATTGCCACGAATAAGTGACCAATCTGTACCATCGAATAATGATCTTGTGCTGTTACCACTACCGTTTTTCAACACCTGTTTTTCCTGATTATTGGTAGTAGGGGCAATCTGGAATATGCCTATTGCCTCGTCGTTGTCCCAAGAGAAGGGAATCATGTTTTCCGCATTGGTTGGAATAGCAAGAGTATCGCCATCATCAAATGTGTATGGCTCGACTGTAAGAGTAACGTTGCCGCTGAACATATCATAGTCTGGGTGTTCATCGTCGGAACATGAAACCATCATGGCAGCAGTTACAAAAGACAAAAAGATAGTTTTCTTCATATTTATGTTGGTTATGGGATGTTAGTCTATGGACTGTCGTACACGAATCTCAAAAGGCATGTCGGGAACAGTCACATTTCCGTTTATTGTATCGTTAGATGCTTCGTTGTAAGGGAACTATCGGCAAGAATGTTCATACGCACCCTTGTCTTGCGTACCTCACATAAAAGGCAAAATACGTTTTTATTTTCATTATATTATCTGTATTTATATATTGAAAAAGTTAGTACATTTACAAACGACACAAGTCCTTCAGGATGTGCTGAGCGCATCTTGAAGGACTTGTACATTTCGGATTATATAAGTGTTATTCGAGAGAGAGAGAAAAAAAAAATAAACGATAACAGCCAAACAATGTGACCGTTATTTTCCATTTTCAAACATTTATTAAGTTCTCTCATATCTTTAAAACACTTTATATGGCAATCTGTTTTGTTAATCACGTGCAAAGGTATAAAAGTAATCCTTTATATCCAAAATTCCGTATAAAAAACACATAAAAAACCATAACAAAAGGGGAGATATGCCACATATTTGAGTGCTTAATATAATGTTTTTGACATCATATAATGCCTTTTGAACAAGAGAAAAGACAAAAGGATTAAAGAATAATGCTTTTCTGCATTATAACTCAAAATCATTTATGCAATCAACAACATACCTTGCCTCATCCATTGTAAGGGAAGGAGACATAGGAAGACTCAACTCCTCACGATGTATTCTTTCTGTTATAGGTAAGGAAAGGTGGGAGTATTCCTTGTAACATTCCTGCTGATGAGGGGCAACAGGATAATGAATCAAGGTCTGAATGCCATGCTCCTTGAGGTAAGACTGCAAAGCATCACGTCGTTCGCAAAGAACGGGGAAGATGTGATAGACGTTGTTTGCATCTGATAGACGAACTGGGAGAGCCACATTAGGATTGCTTATATTATCATAATAATATGCGGCAATATGCTGACGATGAGCATTATCTTCGTCCAAATGCTTCAACTTAACATCAAGAACTGCTGCCTGTAACTCGTCAAGTCGGGAGTTTTCACCTTTGTACTTATATACATATTTGGCAGAAGAGCCATAATTGCCAAGAGAACGGATAACTTCAGCAAGTTCCTTGTCATCTGTAGTTACTGCTCCGCCATCACCCATTGCACCAAGGTTCTTGCCAGGGTAGAAAGAATGACCAGCGGCATGACCGAGAGAACCAGTGCGGGGAAATGAAGAATGAGGAATGAAGAATGAAGAATCATTCTGACAGATGTCTGCAGTATGAACATCTGACGGATTACCATCCACACCAAAGCAACAGCCATGAGCCTGTGCATTATCCTCAATAAGAAGAAGGTTGTACTTATTGCAAAGTTCACCTATTCTGTCAGTATAGGCGCATCTGCCATAAAGATGAACAATCATTATGGCACGTGTACGCTCTGTAATGAGAGACTCAAGACGTGAGTCGTCAATGAGGAGAGTGTCAAAGCGTGGTTCTGCAAATACAGGTACAAGATTATTTTCTGTAATGGCAAGTACTGAGGCAATAAACGTATTTGCAGGAACAATGACTTCATCACCATCCTTCAGTTTACCCAGTTCCTTATAAGCACGAAGAATGAGTGAGAGCGCTTCAAGTCCGTTGCCCACTCCCACACAATACTTAGTACCAATATATCTGGCAAAGTTCTCTTCAAACTGACGAGTAGCCTCGCCATGCAGATACCAACCTGAATCAACTACATTATTTATTGCCGCCTTAATCTCGTCGCCATGCAACTCAGTGACGGATTTAAGGTCTAAGAAATTTACTTGCATTTTACGCCTGCATTAGTTATTACTACGCAAAGATACAACATCGACATTTAAGTACAAAATAATAGTATGAATAAAAAAGGTTCAGGTAAACCATTACGGAATACCGGAACCTATGAAGAATTAAGAATTCAAAATTCAGAATTCAAAATTATTTTTGCTTTACTTTACATTGCCAACCTTGATGAGGTACTCAGCAATCTGAACGGCATTGAGTGCAGCACCCTTCTTAATCTGGTCACCTGTGAGCCAGAAAGTGAGACCGTTTGGATTAGAAAGGTCCTTACGTACACGACCTACATATACGTCGTCCTTGCCTGCTGCGAAGAGTGGCATTGGGTAAGGGAGTCCTTCCATTGTCTCAGCATTAGCGTCCTTGTTTGCCTTTGCACCTACGAGTGCAGGATTGTCGATGAGTGTTACACCATCAGCAGCAGCAATAGCCTTCTGGGCATCCTCTACTGCGATTGGCTTCTCTGTCTCAACCCATACTGCTTCTGAGTGAGCACGGAGTGAAGAGATACGTACGCACATGGCAGAGCAGTCAGCATCTGTGTGCATAATCTTCTTTGTCTCGTTGAACATCTTCATCTCTTCCTTAGTGTAACCAGTGTCTGTGAAGACGTCAATCTGTGGAATCACGTTGTAGGCAAGCTGATAAGCGAACTTGCTGACAGTTGGATCCTCAGAGTTAGCGAGCTGCTTGTACTGCTCCTGAAGTTCTGCCATTGCAGCAGCACCAGCACCTGAAGCTGACTGGTAGGAAGCAACGTGGATGCGTTTTATATGTGAAAGCTTCTCAATAGGTTTGAGAACTACAACCATCATGATAGTTGTACAGTTAGGGTTAGCGATGATACCGCGTGGACGATTAAGAGCATCCTCTGCGTTGCACTCAGGAACTACCAATGGAACGTCATTGTCCATACGGAAAGCACTTGAGTTGTCAATCATCACAGCACCGTACTTAGTAATGTCCTCTGCAAATTCCTTTGAAGTACCTGCACCTGCACTTGTGAATGCGATATCTACATCCTTGAAGTCATCACCGTGCTTAAGGAGTTTCACTTCATACTCCTTACCTCTGAACGTGTACTTTGTTCCTGCACTACGAGTGGAACCGAAGAGAACAAGGTCATCCATTGGGAAGTTTCTCTCATCAAGAACGCGGAGAAACTCCTGACCTACTGCGCCAGATGCGCCAACGATAGCTACTTTCATATTATTATGTTATTAAAAAGATAGTTCGATAACAAATTATTCATAAAATCGGGGACAAAATTACAACTTTTAAACGAAACGATAAATATTTATAGCAAAAAGTTAGTATCTTTGCCCGAAATTTAATCAATAAATCACTAACAAAAGTACTATTTAAATAATTGACACTTAAATTGGACCTGATTAGCACATATCTCAATCTGCCAATTACAAATCCTACGTGGATATTCTTTCTTGTATTGTGCATCATTCTGTTTGCTCCTATGATACTTAGCAAGCTACACATTCCGCACCTGATCGGAATGATACTTGCGGGCGTGATAATAGGAGAGAACGGACTCAACATACTTCAGCGTGACCGCAGTTTCGAGTTGTTCGGACAGGTGGGAATATACTTCATTATGTTCCTTGCAGGTCTTGAGATGGATATGCAGAACCTGAAACTGAACAGGACAAGGGGTATCATATTCGGAAGCCTTACGACGCTCATTCCTTTCGGGTTTGGATTTGCAACTGGCTACTATCTTCTCGGCTACAGCATACCGGCGTCGCTGCTACTGTCGTGCATAATGGCGTCCCATACTCTGGTGGCTTACACCATAGTTGGACGTTACGGCGTGACCCGTAATCCAGCGGTCACAATCTCAGTTGTGGCTACGATGATTGCACTACTGGCTTCGCTCATCTTCCTCGCTGCAATGGGAGGCGTGCTCAATGGAAGCACCGATGTGTGGTTCTGGTTGCTGTTCATCGGCAAGTGCGCTGGGTTTGCATTGGTTGAGTTCCTTGTCGTGCCAAGGCTCACCCGTTTCTTCTTCCGTAAGTTCATAGAACCTGTGATGCAGTTCACATATACGCTCGCCATTGTGTTCTTCAGTGCAGCACTGGCTGAGGTGTGTGGTCTTGAGGGAATACTCGGTGCGTTCCTCTCTGGACTTGTGCTCAACAGATTCATACCGCACACGTCACCACTCATGAATCGCCTTGAGTTTGTGGGCAACGCTCTCTTCGTACCGTACTTCCTTATCGGTGTCGGTATGCTTATCAACATATCTCCAATGTTCCATGAGATTGAAGCGGTACTGGTTGTCATCACGATGGTAATTGCCGGCACGCTGTCAAAGTACATCGCAGCGCTTTGTGCGAGAAAGGTTTTCCATTTCACTTCAGGTGAGGGACTGATGATGTTCGGACTTACTGAGGCGCACGCGGCTGGTGCACTGGCGATGGTACTCGTAGGAACGAGGCTGGAGATTGCCCCCGGCGTTCCGCTCATGAACAGTGCTGTGCTCGACGGTGTCGTCATGATGATTCTCATCTCGTGCATAATCAGTTCCATAGCCACTGATCAGGCGGCAAAGAAGATTAAGCTCTACGAGAAGGAAGAGAAGTCTGTGCGACACGACAGTACGTCACTCGACGACGAGAAGATTCTCATCCCTATTAATTATAAAGGTACCATCCAGCAGCTCATGCTCTCCGCCATAATGATGCGCAACCCTAAGTTGAAACGAGGACTCATCTGCCTCAACATCATCAATGACGCTGACCTCAACGATAAGACGCGTGCCAACAGTCAGGAGTGTCTCGATATGGCGGCTAAGATAGCAGCGGCAAGCGATGTACCTGTACAGACGCAGAGTCGCCTTGCTGTCAACTTCGTGACTGCAACTATCCACTCGTTCAACGAGAACCACGCATCGGAAATGATCATAGGTCTCCACCGCAAGGCCAATGAGGGGGACGACTACTTCGGACAATTTGCACAGGGACTCATCGAGAATATGTCACGTCAGCTCATCATAGTTAATCTCAAGCAACCAGCCCACACTCTACATAATATATATGTAGCTGTGCCCGACAAGGCGCAGTACGAGAAGGGCTTCTACCGCTGGATTAACCGTCTGGCGCGTATGAGTGCCGATCTGGGTGCAAGCATAGAGTTCTTCTCGCCTGAGAACACTGGCAGTCTCATCATGCGCTACATGAAGGAGCGACACAAGTCGGTACGGGCTGAATACTCGGTTCTCGACTCCTGGGACGACTTCCCTGCACTGCGCCATGAGGTGAAGCGTGACGACCTCCTCATCGTGGTCACAGCACGTAAGGGAAGTATCTCTTACCAGAACTCCTTCAACAAGCTCGGTTATCAACTGGAACACGACTTCACTGACAGCAACATCATGGTGGTATTCCCTGACCAGCAGGAGGAGAACAACGAGACGTACACCTTCTCCGATCCTCACTACACCACTACATCGAGCACTGCCAACACACGCATAACGCAGTGGTTCAGCAAGTGGATAGGAGAAATGGGATAGCTCTGGCACTGGCGTGCCAGAGAGGTAACAGTTAAGAGTTAAAAGTTAAGAGTGTAAGTTGTGAGTTTGTAAGTTTGTGAGTTTTTGAGTTCGTGAGTTTTTGAGTTTTTAAGTTATTAGTTTTTAAGTTTTAAAGCTATTGGCTATTGAGCTTTAAAGCTATTGGCTACTGAACTTGTGAACACATCTCAGTTAACAAGAACTTACTGAAACAACTAAGATACACATTCGGACAATACAAGGACATAATACATATAGACGTTCAGGGCGCATCAACTGTGTGGTTGATGCGCCCTGAATCGTTATACTATATCATTAAACAATACGCTATTACCTATCCAGACAAAGCATAACTGAATATTCAATAGTTGTATAATAGTAAAGCTAATAAACGAATAATTACCAATCAAACATATTACTAATTACTCATTGCTCATTAGTCATTACATATTACTCATTATGTTTAAGGAAGTACACAAGCGATGGTCCGCTGCCGCTGGAGTCTATGCCAGTTGTGGAGACGCTTGCAGCAAACCGACGAAGCTCGACTGATGCAGTAGTGCGTGAGAGACCAGTCAGGCGGACATAGTCGGATATGCGCATTATCTGGTGAGAGGACAGATAGTCACGAGCTGCATTGAGACGCTGCGGAAGGGTGAGACGGCATCGGTTGATGCGCGAAGTGTATCCTCGTACAAGCTTGCATTCGTGATTAAGTGCACTGACGAGCTTCTTGTCCGCACGGTAGTTCACGTCTCGTATTATGATGCTTGTCGCGTTCCTCTTGGTCGTGCCTTCCATGTCCTCCACGGTCTTGTCCTTGTCCACACCTAATGACATGCTGAAACATCCGAGACCATCAATTGTGACACTGAATCCCTGACGCATCAGCTCCACAATAGCTTCGGTCATGCGATGTATGGTCATTGCCGCAACGCCTTCCGACAGACCACGCAAAGCCATCTGCCTTAACAGGTCCTTGTGTGTCATATTGCCTCGTGTCTCGATGCGATAGTAACACTTCTTCTCTCCCTTGTGGTGGATGTCTGGCATCTCCTGCTTGATGTACTTTATCATAATCATATAGATTTAGTTAGACATTCTGCTATCATTAACTCGTCGTGTAACTAATGTAAGTTACTGACATAACCAATAGAAAGTTCTGCGGTAGTTGATATTACTTGTTCGGCAAGTTGTGAACCATCGTTCACAACTTGCGAACGAAGGTTCGGAACTTGTGAACCTTGGTTCGCAAGTTGTGGGCTACTGCCCAAAACTTGTCTGATAAGTATTCTTCGTTGATTGGCGAAGTATTGTTGACTATCAAACAAATTTGTTTCAGTTGCAAATGTACTTTTTATTGGTGAGACGCACAAAATAAATTGAGTAAATAATGAAAATAATCGATAATAATGAATGAAATAAGAATGAAACTATGTATCTTTGCCATGCAGTATGAAAATACAAGCTAATATCATATAGGAAGAAAGATAATAATTCAACTAACTACAAATAAAACAAATAACGGTATGAAAAGTAAAGTGATTATAACTCTACTAATTGCTATGCTATCCGTCGTTGGATATGCAAAGAACAGGACAGTGGTTTGGAACGAAGTTGAGGTCGAAACAAATAAGTACTGGGACGTAAGTAACGGAAGTAGGATTGAGATAACTCGTGTGGAGTTGGCTGATGATGAGACTCGCATCTGGCTGCACGTCGAGACGCTACCTGAGTACTGGTTCAGAATAGAGACATCAATGGAACTGCGAACAGGTGATAAGCGTTACCCTATAAAGCGGATTGACAAGATGGAGCTTGGTAAGGAGAAGTATTTCAGGGAAACTAACTGGAAGGACGACATCGTATTAAGCTTCGAACCGCTGCCAAGTAACACAACGACTTTCGACTTTATTGAAGGAGACGGCGACAACTTCTATAACATCTATGGTGTGCATAACAGCAAGAAGGCAAAGAATGAACTGATTACGTCAAACTGGAGAAACGAGAAGACGGGTGACTGGGAAATTGGCTTCTATGAAGACTTTGCGATATACGACTGCAAGTACTGGAACTATAAGAAGAAGGTGAAGTCAGGTGACAAGTATTCGATTGTTATGGTGAACGGCGACACGGAACTAACTGTGAGCGTGGGCAAGAACAATGGAGGAAAGCGCACAATAACAATTGGAAACCGAAAGAATGAATACTCGCTGATTAATGGCAGCACAGTTGGAGACTACCCTGACAAGGAATGGAATGCAAGTCTGAAGGATAGTCACTATGTGATAGACACAATAACGTTCAGAGGTTGGTTAAAGAATATGCCAGAGGATGTAAAGGCAAAGGGAAACGAGTTTGCCGTTCTATACGATGACATCTTTACAGATAAGCATAAGTCGATCAGGTGCAAAATGGATTCATTGGGCCGTTTCGAACTGAAATGTCCTTTCATCAATACCACGGAAGTGATGTTTGACTGGATTCACATTTATGAGAAGGTAGTATTGGAACCAGGAGAGACATACTACTTACTCTATGACTTCAAGCAAGGAAAGAAGCTCTTCATGGGCAGTAGCAGTCGATTGCAGAATGAAATTATTGCACACAACATCAGGTGGTCAAGTAACAGATTGCTCGAAAAGACTTTAGATGCCCACGAACTACTTGAAGGATTAAAAAGCGACAAGCAGAAGAAAATAGAGGAGATTAACAGGATAGTTGCTGAACATCCTACCGTGTCGGAGCGATACATCAACTACATGAAGGACAGGATGCGAGTAACAGAGGGACGCGACCTGATGCAGGGAAGGTACTGCATCAAGAACAGGAATGTGCCTGATGATTACCTTGAATATGTGGGCGATACACACTGGAAGAAGCGTTCAAAGCCATACACGGTGTATGGTGATTTCACAACGTTCATCAGAGACTACATTGAACAGCTTGTCCTAAAAAGATTCAGTGTAGATAGAGGAGAGTATTTCTTTATTACAGACGAATATGCAAAGCGATACATACTGAAGAAGTATAGTGAGGAAGGAAAGCTGTCAATAACTGATGATGATTTAGCTTTGATGCTGAGATATGCAGACGGATATAAGGAGAAGATGAATAAGATTGACGATGAAAACATAGAAGAGCTTCGACTGATTGTTAAAGAGTTCAATGAACAGGAATACGTTAAGCAATACAACAGGCTGATGGAGCGGGAAGACATTAAAAAGATATTGGAAGAAGAAAAGAGTATGCTTACGATATATAATAGGCTAATGATTCTTGACTCAATAGGCTGCGACCAGGACTTGCGTGACATAATAATCGCAAAATACTTATTCAAAGAACTGGACCACGACTGCAAACCACTTAGCGAAATAGCTATGCGCTATCTCGAAGACAACGTGAGAATGCCAGCTGCCAAAGCGTTCGTCAAAACGGAGAATGACAAGTATCTCGCCCTGCAACGAAGGGACATCACAAAAATCAAGAGCCTGAAGAGAGCAGTGGATGTCAGTGAGATGAGCGATGGAGAGAAAATAATTCGCAAGTTGATTGAACCATACAAGGGCAAGATTATTCTCATCGATATATGGGGCACATGGTGCGGAGGTTGCAAGAAGGCTCTGTCGCACTCTGACGAAGAGTATGAACGTTTGAAGGACTACGACATGATATTCATGTACCTTGCGAACGAAAGTCCGGAGGAGTCATGGAAGAATGTTATCAAGGAATACAACGTACTGGGCGACAACGTAGTGCACTACAACTTGCCGAAGGATCAGCAGAATGCAATACAGAGCTTCCTTGATGTACACTCATTCCCCACATACAAGCTTATTGACCGCGACGGTAACATACTCGAAATCAATGCTGACGCCCGTGACCTCGAAAGGTTGGCAGGAATAGTGGAACAGATTAAGTAACAGGTAAACAAGTCTTACATACGTAACAGCGATTAGACGGTTGCATAACTGTTTAATCGCTGTTAGTTATATTGGACAAACAATGAATATTACCTTATATAATAGGATTTTGGTAGTTATGATTTCCTTATCTCAGTAATTTAGATTAACTTTGCACATCAATGTAAAAATCTGCAAACAGAACCATAAACAATCAAGCGATGAATTATGACTGGAAAGGCGAATATGCCACTATAAACACAGGCTTCAGCAGTAAGGAAGCACGTCCTGTCATAGCTATAAGCGGCAACTATGACAAGGAGACATGCATGCTGGCAGAAGGTTATTACCAATCAGTGCTCAAGGCAGGAGGTATCCCGATGATAATACCACCGTTCTACGAGACAGACCGACTCGGCGAACTGCTGGACAGGGTGGATGGTATCATCTTCTCAGGTGGAGGCGACATCAATCCGCTACTGTTGGGCGAAGAGCCTGTTAAGGAGCTGCACAGCATCACTCCAGAGAGAGACATGCAGGAACTGCTACTGGCTCGCCTTGCCTACGACCGTCAGATACCGATGCTCGGAATATGCAAAGGCATTCAGATAATCAACGCAGCGCTCGGCGGCACGCTGTACCAGGACATTCACACGCAGATAAGGGATGACAACGGAAACACAGTTAGACTCATCAAGCACTCGCAGGATGAAGACCGTCGCTATCCTTCGCACACCATACACATTGAAGAGCAGAGCATACTTGGCAAGATATACGGAACGACGTTGCACGTCAACTCTTTCCACCATCAGGCTTGCAAGGAGGCAGCGCCATGCCTCAGAGTTACAGCCACAGCCGCCGATGGAGTGATAGAAGCAATAGAGAGCAACGAGCACAAGAGCATACTCGGAGTACAGTGGCACCCAGAGACTTACGTACTCAGGAACGACACCGAGATGCTACCAATCTTCGAGTGGTTAGTTGGCGAGTCAGCCGAGTTCAAGTTAGCCAGGAAAGTGCATGACAATATCATAACGCTTGACTCTCATTGTGACACACCGATGTTCTTCAACCAGAACATCGACTTCAGTTCACGTGACCAACGCATCCTCGTTGACCTGCACAAGATGACGGAAGGTCACCTTGACGCAACCATCATGGTAGCTTATCTCCAGCAGCAGAACCGTGACGAGGAGAGTCTGCTCAACGCTACAGCCAAAGCCAACCAGATACTCAACCAGATTGAAGACATGGTTGCAAGGAACTGCACCGCAGTAGATATCGCACAAACGCCGCTCGATATAGCACGGCTTAAGTCACAAGGTAAGAAGGCGATAATGATGGGCATAGAGAACGGTTACGCCATCGGTAAGGACATCCGCAACGTAGAAGCTTTCCGTAACCGCGGTGTGGTATATATGACCCTTTGCCACAATGGTGACAACGACATCTGCGACTCAGCGAGACACATAGTCAACTCCTGCCAGCCACTCGACAGCAGTATCGACCCGACAGGAGTCAGGGGAGAACATGGCGGCGTTTCGGACTTCGGTGCAAAGGTCATTGCGGAGATGAACCGCGTGGGAATGATGGTTGACCTGAGTCATGCAAGCGAAGACAGTTTCTATGACGCACTGGAGATAAGTAAGTTCCCAATCGTGTGCAGTCACTCGTCAGCCAAGGCACTGTGCAATCATCCACGCAACCTCAGTGACGACCAGATGCGGTCTCTCGCTAAGGCAGGAGGCGTTGCACAGGTAACCTTCTATCACGGTTTCCTCAGGGAGAACGGTCAGGCAACAATACTCGATGCAATCGAACACCTTAACCACATGGTCAACGTGATGGGTATAGAGCACGTCGGCATCGGTACTGACTTCGACGGAGACGGAGGCGTACCAGGACTTGCAAGTGCAAGTGAACTCATCAATTTCACCCGACGACTTCTTCGTGAACGATACACTGAAGAGCAGATAAAACTCATCTGGGGAGGCAACTTCCTCCGTGTTATGAGTTTGGTACAAAATGGTGCTCTAACAAGTCAGAAAAGTGCTAATAAATCATAAAAGTGACTGTGCTAATTATAAAAAACATTAAAAAGAGAGGCATACTCTTTCTTAATGAGGAAATTGTTTGTAATTTTGCGAAATAATTGTCATATTGCACATTAAAGATAATGAAAAAAATATATGCTATTCTCGCACCGCTAAGTATTGCCGTGCTTTCTTTTACAAGTTGTATCTCTGACGAAGAGGTTGTCACATCATCCGAATGTGCCATAGTAAGCTTCAGCGTCGGCGATATCAAGAGTGCTGTAACCGTAAAGAACGCAAGTGGAAAAGACACTGTGGTTTACAAGACCATCGGTGGTAGCGAGATTAAATTCAACATAGACCAGGTAGGTGGAAAGATATATACAGTCGATTCACTTCCTAACTGGACTGACCTCACTGCCGTAGTACCGACATTCAGTGCCTATGGCAATGTGTTCGGACAGAGGAATATCAACGCAAAAGACTCATTATACTACTATATCACAAGCAGTAAAGACTCATTGGACCTCAGTAAGCCATTTGACATTTACGTCATTGCAACTGACGGTGTGTCAAAGAAGCACTACACTATCGAGATGTACAAGAGAGAGGCAAACACTGATACTCTTGAGTGGAAGCTTGACAATATCAATACCACATTCGGCGAGAACAACAGATTTGCCGTTGCAGGCAACAAGCTCTACATGTTCTATGAGAACAATGGCGAACTGTTCGTATCATCAACAACTAACGGAACTGAGTGGACAGTCAAGAATACAAGCGGAATCAACTACGAGACTGTAACTGCATTTGAAGATAAATTATACGCCCTTGGCGAAGACTCATACATCTACTCATCAGCAGACGGTGACAACTGGGACAAGGCATCATCCGTTACAGTAGAAAGAATCCTTGCAGCCGACAAGTTACGTCTGTACGCTTATGACGGAGCAAAGATTATCGGTTCATCAGACCTCCAGACATGGGAAGTATATGGTGATGAGAAAATGGATATGCTTCCTGAGACTTGCATATCTATCCAGAGCATAACATCAAGAACAAACAAGAACATCGAGCTTGTAACAATGGTTGGTCTCTCAAGCAACAATACCGACAACGCAGTAAGCTGGTTCAAGGTAAGTGCTGAGGACAAGAACATCGACCAGAAGTGGACATACACAGAAAACATCAAGGTAGATGACAACTACTATGTATATCTTGCAGGTTCAGCACAAAGTCCAATACAGTATATAATACAACTCGACAACAACAAGTACAAGTTCCCATACCTTGAGGACCTTAGTACTACGGTATATGACAATGCTATATTCGCAATCGGAAAGAACGATGGTAAGTATGACTACATTTATCGTTCAGACGACAACGGAATATCATGGCATCCATTGACAAGCAAGTATCCTCTTCCTGAAGGAATCAACGACGACACAGCCAAGGCATCAATAATGACCGTAGGCAACGAGTTGTGGATTGTCAAGGGTGGCAATATCTGGAAAGGTAAGATACAATAACAAACGGATGTGAAGTCTATAATCCATAATATATAGATTGAGATTTACAACAAAAGGAATCATGAGACTCAAAAGCCTTATAACATCAATTACTTGTCTGTTAGCCATAGCAACCAACACTATGGCACAGGAGCTTGAATACAAGTATGAGATTGGCGGTCTCTTGGGCACATCCTTCTATCTTGGCGATGCCAACACGAACAAGCTGTACAAGAACAACAGACTGGCTGGAGGTGCGATGCTCCGCTACAACATCAATCCACGTATGGCTTTGAAGTTCGACATCTGTGCAAGCGGCATCTCAGGCGATGTAAAGACAACAGGCAACTATATCCCTGAACGTAGCGGAATGAGCCAGTCATTCAAGAATACAGTATGGGACATCGGCTGTCAGTACGAAATAAGCTTCTGGGGCTATGGCACAGGAAGGGGATTCAAGGGAACTAAGCGTTTCACTCCTTACATACAGTTGGGTCTCGGATTCACATACAGCAATGAGCTATGCCTCAACTTCCCATTAGGAGTAGGCGTAAAATACAAGATTGCAGACAGGGTCAACGTAGGACTTGACTGGGCAATGCACTTTGCCACATCAGACAAACTGGACGGAATATCCGACCCATACTACATCAAAAGCGGATTCCTGAAGAACAAAGACACTTATTGTAACACACTTCTTTACCTCACTTACGATATCTGTCCTAAACTCCGCAAGTGCAACAATGACTGATGAGTTTGTAAGTTTTTAAGTTCGTGAGTTTTTAAGTTTTTTAGTTCTCGCGGATTTAGAGTGCTTAAGTTTTTAAGTTTGTAAGTTCTTAAGTTTTTGAGTTCTTGCTGCTTTCGATAGGACTTCAGTCCTGACTTTTAATAATAGAAATAGAAAGAAACTAACAACAATATGTACAAAGAACAAGTAGATATGAATCGAGTGCCACAGCACGTGGCAATAATCATGGACGGCAACGGTCGCTGGGCCCAGGCTCGTGGTATGGAACGTACTATGGGACATCAGGCAGGCGCAGAAACCGTTCACGACATTATGGCAGCGGCTGTAAAACTCGGAATCAAATATCTCACATTATATACATTCTCCACTGAGAACTGGAACAGACCAGAGGCTGAAGTCTCTGCTCTTATGGCTCTCCTCCTCAAGCATCTTGAGGAAGAACTATTCATGAAGCAGAACGTGCGCTTCAGAATCATCGGAGAGAAAGAAAGACTTCCTAAAAACGTTCGTGAGGCTTGCGAACAACTTGAAGAGAGAACAAAGAACAATTCTGCATCATGTATGGTTCTTGCACTCAGTTACTCTTCAAAGTGGGAGATAACAAATGCTGTAAAGAACATTGCAGACAAAGTAAAGAAGGGAGAACTTAACCCTGAAGACATCAATGAGAAAACAATAGACGAACATCTCGCAACATCTTTCATGCCAGACCCAGAACTCCTTATACGTACTGGAGGCGAGCAGCGTCTCAGCAATTACCTCCTTTGGCAGAGTGCTTACTCTGAATTCTACTTCACAGATGAGTACTGGCCAGACTTCAACGAAGAGTCTCTCTGCAAGGCCATTGTGGATTATCAAGGTCGCCAGCGTCGATTCGGCAAGACAGGCGAACAGGTAGAGACAAAGTAAAGGAGTGTTACCTTTTAAAACAATCATTACGAATTAGAAAAAGATACTCAATAATAAATGAAGAATATTAGACTATTCCTGCTTTCACTTGTGATGGCTGGCTGTCAGTTTGCGGCAGCGCAGAACAAACCAAGCATCGTTTATGGTCAATCACATAAGCTTGAGATTGGTGGCATCAAGGTTGAAGGTGTTACTAACTATGAAGATTATATCCTTATAGGTATTTCAGGTCTCACAGTAGGTGAACAGATTTCTGTACCAGGTGACGAAATCACTCAAGCTATCAAAAGATACTGGAGACATGGTCTATTCTCTTCTGTCCGCATAGAGGCAGACAGCATCGCTGACGACAAGGTGTTCCTCAAGATTGTCCTTGCCATGCGTCCACGTGTTTCACAGGTTAACATCAATGGTGTGAAGAAGGGTGAACGTGAAGACCTTGAATCCAAGATGGGACTCATCAAGGGAAACCAGATAACACCTAATATGGTGGACAAAGCAAAGATTGTCATCAAGCGTTACTTTGACGACAAGGGATTCAAGAATGCAGAAGTCGAAATCGTACAGCGCGACGACTCTGTCAAGAAAGATGAGATTATCGTAGATGTAAACATCAACAAGAACGAAAAGGTCAAGGTTCGCAAGATTCACATTACAGGTAACGAACATATAGCACGCAAGAAATTCGATGGTGGATTCTTCTCTGGCGGTCTCCTCAAGAAAACCAATGAGAAGGGCTTCAAGAGTCTCTTCAAGGCTAAGAAGTTCATTGCTGAGAAGTACGAGGAAGACAAGAACCGTGTAATCGAGAAGTACAACGAGCTTGGATTCCGCGATGCCATGATTGTGGCAGACAGCGTTGTAGATTCAGGCGACAACCTCGTGGATGTGTATATACATATTGATGAAGGACAGAAGTATTATGTACGTAATATCACATGGGTAGGTAACACCGTTTATCCTACAGAAGGTCTTAACAAGGTACTTCGTATGAATAAGGGCGACGTATATAATATGAAACATATCACGTCACGTCTTAATTCAGATGAAGATGCTGTCGGTAACTACTACTACAATCAGGGATATGTGTTCAGTCAGGTTACTCCAACAGAAATAAACATTGACGGCGACTCTATCGACCTTGAGATTCGTATCACAGAAGGTCCACAAGCTTATATCAACAAGATTAAGATTTATGGTAACACTCGTGTGTATGAAGAAGTAATCAGACGTGAACTTGATCTCAAGCCAGGTGACCTCTTCAACATGGATGCCTTCAAGCAGACATATCAGCGAATAGGACAGATGGGACACTTTGACCCAGAGGCTATTGACTTCAAGCCTGTACCTGACAGAACGACAGGTACAGTTGACCTTAACCTCGGACTTACTCCAAAGGCAAGTGACCAGGTTGAGTTCTCACTCGGATGGGGACAGACAGGTATCATCGGTAAGATTGGTCTCAAGTTCACTAACTTCTCAATGCGTAACCTCCTTGGTAAGGATAAGAACCGCCGTGGAATCCTTCCACAGGGTGACGGTCAGGAGTTCAGTATCAGCGGTTCTACCAACGGTTCTTACTACCAGTCATACAGCGTTTCGTTCTTCGATCCATGGTTTGGAGGCAAGCGTCCTAACTCATTGTCTGTATCTGCATTCTTCTCTCGTCAGACAGATATCAGCAGCCAGTACTACAACAACAGCTATATGAATAGTTACATGGCTAATATGTACGGTTATGGTGGCTATTATAACAATTACTATAGCAATGCTTCATCATACTATGACCCTGACAAATACATCCAGTTGTTCGGTTTGTCATTAGGTTTGGGTAAGCGTCTCAACTGGCCAGACAAGAACTTTATGTTCCAGGTGGCATTGGGTTATACTCGCTATATGTTGAAGGACTGGGATTACTTCCTTATCAAGAACGGTAACTGTAACAACATCAACCTCCAGTTTACTCTTTCACGTAGTTCGATTGACAACCTTATTTATCCACGTCATGGTTCTACAATCAGTGCATCCGTAGCATTCACACCTCCATATTCTCTCTTTGATGGCATCGACTATGAGGGCTTGACAAATAACTCTTCAAGTGCTTCTTATCAGTCAGATATGCAGAAGAAGTACAAGTGGATTGAGTACCACAAGTGGAAATTCAACTCTAAGTTCTATACTCCACTCTCAAGTGCTAAGAAGTGTTTCGTACTCATGACACGCTTCGACTTCGGATTCCTCGGTCACTATACCAAGTACAAGAAGTCACCATTCGAGACATTCTATGTAGGTGGTGACGGTATGTCAGGATATTCTACAAGCTACTATCAAGAGACTATCGGACTTCGAGGTTACGACAATGGTGCTCTCACTCCATACGGATATGAAGGTTACGCATACTCACGTATGTCACTTGAACTTCGTTATCCACTCATGCTCCAGAACTCTACCAACATCTACGCTCTTGCTTTCGTCGATGCAGGTAATGCTTGGACAGATATCAAGAAGTTCAACATCTTCGACATGAAGCGTTCTGCTGGTGCAGGTGTACGTATCTTCCTTCCAATGGTCGGATTGATGGGTATTGACTGGGCATACGGATTTGATAACGTCTTTGGCTCTAAGTCACAGGCAGGAAGCCAGTTCCATTTCATTCTCGGACAGGAATTCTAAATAATTCAGAATTCAGGATTATATCTGGCGAGTTAGAACTAACAATTATAAATTCATTTAGGGAAATTACTTACACTAATAGATATTTTCCGCAAGACAATAAAAATAAACTTGTGTACCTTTGCGTCACACTTAAAAATCGAAAGATATGAAAAGATTAGTTTTGACACTTATGGTGATTGTTGCTTCAGTAGCAGCCAACGCACAAAAGTTTGCACTCGTTGATATGGAATATATCCTCAAGAATGTTCCTGCTTACGAAAGAGCAAACGAACAGTTGAACCAGATTTCAAAGAAGTGGGAAGCAGAAGTAAATGACCTACTACTCAAGGTAGAGACTCGATATAAGAAGTACCAGTCAGAATCCGTTTTCCTCTCTGATGCACAGAAGGCAAAGGCTGAGGAAGAGATTATGAATCTTGAGAAGAAAGCAAGTGAACTCAAGAAGAAGTACTTTGGTAACGACGGTGAACTCTACAAGAAGCGTCAGAGTCTTATGTCCCCTATCAATGATGAAATCTACAATGCCGTAAAGGATATCTGTGACCAGAAAGGCTATCAGCTTGTCCTCGACCGTGCATCAGGTGGCAGCATCATCTACGCATCACCAAAGATTGATATCAGCGACGAGGTACTCACTAAGCTCGGATATAAGTATTAAAGAGTAGTGAGTTATGGATGGAGATATAAGCTATAGAAATATATAATAAAAGTTTCAATAGAACCTCTATCCCGACTAAAAAGTAAATATTAATTAAAACCAATAAAAAATAAACAAAATGAAGAAATTAATTTTAGCAGCACTTATTGCTCTTCCAATGAGTGTATTTGCACAGAAGTTTGCTCACGTAAACTCTGCTACTATCATTCAGGCAATGCCAGAATATACTACTGCTCAGACAGAGATGCAGACTCTTACTAAAACTTATGAAGATGAGTTGACTCGTATGCAGGACGAACTCAAGACTAAGGCTGAGGACTACCAGAAGAATGGTGCAACTCTCCCAGATGCAGTTAAGCAGCGCCGTGAGACTGAACTTCAGGAACTCAACCAGCGTATTCAGCAGTACTATCAGACTTCACAGGAGGAACTTCAGAAGGCTCAGCAGACTAAGATGCAGGCTATCCAGAAGAAGGTAACTGACGCTATCAAGGAAGTTGGTGTATCTGGCGGATATGTTTACATCATGGATGTAACTGCTGGAATCCCATTCATCAACGAAACAATCTCTACAGATGTTACCTCACAGGTAATGGCTAAACTCGGTATAAAGTAAGAAAATCATGAATAGAACCATAGTAACAGCAGCATTGCTTGCGCTAACAACTATGGTATCAGCGCAGGAGGTGGCAGATGCAACAAACGCATCCGCTGCCTCTTCTGCGGTTGAAACCACAGTTGCCACTAAAGCACATTTCGGTTTCCTCAGTTATGACGAGGCTCTCAAGTCCATGCCAGAATACACTATCGTGGAGCAGACTATGGAAGAGTTGAAGGCAAAGTACAACGAAGAGATGGCTCGTGCTGAGCAGGAGTTCACAAAGAAGTATTCGGAGTATATTGATGGTCAGCGTACATTCCCTGAGAACATCATGCTCAAGCGCCAAAAGGAACTTCAGCAGTTGATGGACCAGAGTCTGGCTTTCAAGAACGAGGCAAAAGAGACACTTGCCAAGGCTCAGAAAGAGGCAATGGAACCACTCTACAAGCGTCTCAACAGCGTCATAAAGGCAGTAGGTACAAGCCGTGGCTACTCATACATTCTCAATACAGACGGCAACACATATCCCTTCATCAATACAGCAGCTGGCGATGGTGAGGATATCACCGAGATTGTAAAGACAGAACTTAACAAGTTTTAATATTATCTGGTAGTAAAAGGTAGTAAGAAGGAGTTAATAGAAGTAAAAAGACGATACTCTGTTCTTCAATAGTAATACACTTTAATTTGTATCTCATTCGTCTCTTTAGTCCTATTTACTCCATTTTACTTCCCTTTACTTCTTAAAAAACAAATAAACAATGGGACCAATAGGAGTGTTCGATTCAGGCTATGGAGGCTTGACTATTCTTGACGGCATAAGACAGCTTATGCCACAGATGGATTATGTCTATTTGGGAGATAATGCGAGAACGCCCTACGGTACCCGTTCGTTTGATATCGTATATGAGTTCACGCTTCAGGCTGTAAAGAAACTATTTGAAATGGGATGTCCGCTCGTCATCCTTGGATGTAACACAGCCTCAGCAAAGGCATTACGCACCATCCAGCAGACATATCTTCCAGACAATGCTCCCGACAGACGTGTGCTGGGCGTTATACGTCCAACAGCAGAAGTGGTAGGTCAGTTGTCCAACACTATGCATATTGGTGTTCTTGCTACCGAAGGAACAATCCGTTCTGAGTCCTACAAACTTGAAATAGAAAAGTTATACCCAGGTTCTACCATCGTAGGACAAGCATGTCCTATGTGGGTTCCACTTGTAGAAAACAACGAGTTTGACAAGCCAGGAGCAGACTACTTTGTCAATGACAGCCTCAACAAGTTGCTTGCTAAAGACCCAAAGATTGACACCATCATCCTCGGTTGCACACACTATCCTCTCCTACTTGACAAGATAAAGAAATACTGTCCATCAGGTATCACTCTCGTACCACAGGGCAAATACATTGCCAAGAGCCTTGAGGATTATTTTGTACGTCATCCAGAGATGGAAGCACGAATATCCAAAAACGGTACTTGTCAATACTTTACTACTGAATCAAGCACCAAATTTGCGGAGAGCGCAAGCATTTTCCTCCGTGAACAAGTCATGGCAGAACGCATCACTCTGTAAGATGTTAAAACGAAAATTTAGAAAATCAAAGTGATACATTATTTTCTAAATTTTCGTTCAAACTAACCAAACAAAAACACTTGACCTTATGGTTCCTATATTGAAAGACATAGTAAATTTCTTCTTCCCAGCTTATTGCGTATCATGTGGTGAACGTCTCTCCACACAGGAACAATATCTATGTATGACTTGTATAGCAACACTTCCACGAACCCATGCACACCAATATCAACGAACAATACTGGAACAAGCATTCTGGGGACGCATACCCGTGGAGAAAGCTGTCAGCTTCTTCTTCCATGAAAGCGACAATACCAAGCAGATAATATGGGCGATGAAGTACAACTCGCAACCAAAATTGGGCAAGTACCTTGCACAGATGTACGCTCATGAGATAAAGTCATCAGGTTTCTTCGACGGAATAGACATCATCATACCTGTACCTCTCACATGGCGTAAGACTCTCAAACGAGGATATAACCAGTCAAATTATATTGCAAAAGGAATAAGCATCGAAACGGGCATACCTGTCATAACTAATGCAGTACGAAAAACAAAAGATACAGCTTCACAGACAAACTTCAACCATCTCGAGCGTCTCAACAACGTGACAGGAGTATTCAGTCTTGTCCGTCCCGAACTTGTACGTGGCAAACATATTCTTATTGTAGATGATGTTCTCACCACAGGTGCAACAATTTGTTCCCTTGCCAACACAATCATGTCTGCAGGCGATGTACGTTTCTCAATACTCACACTCTCACTTGCTGGCAAACTCAAAGGTATGCCTTTCACACGTTCACAAGAAGACGATGATGAATGATGTCCGAACAGCTTTCGAGCACAAAAATCTATACACGCAAAAAAAAGGCTGACGTAGCGTCAACTTTTTATTGACGCTACGTCAGTCATTTTTAACCCATATAAATGATTGTGTATTTTAACGGCGATTAAACACCATTTAGTCAGTATTAAAACACAGTTTAATCACCGTGAAAATTCAATACCATTAATCAAAAGTTAGGAGTCCACTTAATTACTGGCTTGCCATCCTTTCCAAACTCGATTGGTAACCATAGATGAAGGGACTGGCTAAGATGCTCAGGATTCCAAATGTCAGCCATGAATATGAAGCGTGACTTGGTGCCCTTGATACCAAGTGACTTGGTGTCGAGGATATATGTACCCTGTGCGCCGAATGTCTTGCTGGCAGGGAAATTCTTATATGTAGCATTTGCTCCCGTAAATGGAGATGCGACTTGAGTCCAAGGTCCCCAGATGCTCTTACTATGGAACATACGTGCCTCGTTAGGTGCCCAACCAGTACAACCAGAGCATATCATCCAATAAGTACCATTGTGCTTGAGAATAGTTGGTGCCTCGTTCTGACCACCAGGTGCAACCATGACATACTTGCCAGTGAAGTCACTATAATCGTCATTAAGTTCACTGATGAGAAGTGTGAGGTTCTCCTGTGATGATGTGATGTGATAGGCCTTGCCGTCATCATCAATATATACAGTCATATCACGGCTCATCTGTCCACCTTCAAAGTCACGCCAGAGATACATACCTCTTTCTGTCTCCTGTCTCCACTCAGGTGTCCACCAGTCTTTCCAGTCATTTGCCTTGGTAGTCTTGGCGTATGCAATCTCCTGCTCAGTCATGTTGAAAGGCCATCTGCCAGCATGAATACGTGTAGAACGGAGATAACGGAATGGACCTGTTGGTGAGTCACTCTCAGCAAATGCAACTCGCGCAGCTTCATAGCCCTTACCCTTCAGTTCGAGATGGAAAAGCATAATGAACTTATTGGTTTTACGGTTGTAGATAACCTTTGGACGTTCCATGATACAACCACGCTCTATATCATGTCCTTTCTGCTCTGATACGGCAAGCGCAATACCTTCGTCCTTCCATATCTTCAGGTCCTTACTTGAATACACACCAACACCAGCCTCAGTGGTGAAGCCACGGTAAGGACGGTTCTCTCCATACCAATAGAATGTACCTTTGTACTTAATGATATTTCCACCATGTGCATTGATATGCTTACCCTTCGTGTCGGGCCATAGTTCACCATTCACTTGTGCATAAGAACGGAGCGGAACTGCGCAAAGTGCCATGAGCACCAATGCACATAAGGTTGTTACTGTTCTCTTCATAAGTAGTTCGTTTAGTTTAGTATATAGTTTGACTTTTTATTCGTTAGCCTGAAAACGCTTATTTATATAATTGAGTGACATTTGTGTTTGCGAATAACTCTGTGGCAAAGGTCGGAGAAATAAATGAGAACTGCAAATAAATGATAGTCTAAATTAGTCAAGATAAAAGTTTATTGTCCGAAAAGTAGATATTTTCGTGCTGTTTGTAGATTAGAACATGAAATCAAGTTGCGTGATTGGATGATTATTCATACTTTTGCCATGTCTTACGAAGGTAATAAAAAAAGAGTTAAACAGTTATGAATAAAACGGGAATACTATTAGCATCGCTGTTGATGTCACATTTATATATATACGCAGATGGTGACAAGTCAATGACGATTACATCAACTAACCACACGGATGCCGAATACTCCGTGACAAGCATCTCATCTGTGAAGTATGAGAATGGCAAAATGATTATCGCTCTCAAGAATGGAAGTGTACAGTCGTTCAACGTGGCAGACATCAAGTCAATGATTTTTGGCAGTATCACTTCTGCTATAGAATCCATGACGAGTAATGATTCGTCAGTGCCATATACTATATTTGACGATAGCGGAAAGGTAGTCGCAAGTGGTATGACCAACGAGAACGGCAAAGTCGATACTCCTGCTAACATGAAAGGTGTGTTTGTCATCAAGGTTGGTGACAAATGCAAAAAGGTGATAATAAAATAAAGAACGATAACCATGTTCATCGTTTTAGGAAACAAGCATTCATACAGATAACAAGAGGATAAATGAACAAGATACTTACAGCTACAATGATGTTTCTTGCGACATCAGCTTCAGCACAGGACAGTCAGGATGCACTATATATAGTCATGAACAATGGAGTGACAAACACTATTGCTCTTGACAATATCAATGAGATAACATTCAATGAGGCAGGCGACAAACTTATCGTCAATGGTACATGGAGCGTAAGCCTCGATGACATAGTAGAACTGACATACGGAACAAGGCAAAGCGAACTAACAGTAAACTACAACGATGTGGAGGCAAGAGCCGTCAATCCGTTCTTCTTGGATGGTGTGAGCGTGAGCGTAAATGGAACTGACGTGATCATCAACAACGAGAATACCACTGACGAGATAAAGACCGTACTAAGCGGTACAACAACCAACGGTCTGTTCCAATACAACGGAACATACAAGACTTCCATCGTTCTTAATGGCTTGACACTTACCAACACACGCGGTGCGGCAATAGACATCCAATGCGGCAAACGAATAGCTCTCGACATTAAGAAAGGAACTGTCAATACACTCGTGGACGGTAAGAACGGCGAACAGAAAGCAGCCCTCTACTGCAAGGGACACCTTGAGATAGACAAGGATGGAACACTTAACGTGACAGGCAATACTGCACACGCCATTTCTGCCAAGGAGTACATCAAACTCAAGAAGTCTGACGGAACAATCAATATCCTTGGTGCCGTTAAGGACGGAATACACTGCAAACAGTATTTCCTTGCTAACGGCTTCAACGTGAATATCGACAAGGCAGGCGGTGACGGCATTGATGTGGAACTGGACGGAGAAGCAAACGAGGATGGATATGAGGATGGAAGCCTCAACATCAACGCTGGCACGTTTACCATCACTTCATCTGCCGATACCATCAAGGGACTCAAGGCTGACAGCGACATCAATATTGCCGCAGGAACACTAAACATAGCTATGAGCGGTAAGGGAAGCATGGGTATGAAGGCTGATAACAACATCAATATTGGTTTGTCTGATGACAGCACTGGTCCAGCACTTACAGTATCAACATCAGGTAGTTCATACTCTGACACATCGAGCAGCACAAGCACTTTCCCTTGGGGAGGCGGTGGAAATCGTCCTGGAGGAGGCGGACAATTCGGTCCTGGTGGTGGCGGAATGTTCGGCGAGAGCACAGGAACATCTTCCAAAGCAATAAAGGCAATGAATATAGTCAACATTAACGGTGGCGACCTCACAGTGACTACACAGACTGATGGTGCAGAAGGTGTGGAAGGCAAGCAAGGCGTCAACATCAACGGTGGCAAGCTTTACCTCAAGTGTTATGACGACTGCATCAACTCTGGTGGCAAGATATTCTTCAATGGCGGTACTACTGTGTGTTGGTCAAACGGCAATGATGCCATTGACTCCAACGCAGGAACAAGAGGCGCAATAACCATTGCAGGTGGCAATGTCTTCTCTTACTCTACCAAGGGTTCGCCAGAGGAAGGATTTGACTGTGACAATAACTCATACATCGTAGTAACTGGCGGTATAGCCGTAAGCGCAGGAGGCTCACAAGGTGGTGGAATGGGAAGTTCATCAAGCAGTATCGGCTCTTCTTCACAGGGTTACTACCTCGGCTCTTCACCATCAAGTTACAGTTCTAGTAGATATTATACGCTTTGCTCAACGGACGGAACGGCAATATGTACGTATAAGTTTGAAGCAAACTGTTCTAACTCATTGTCATTGCTTACAGCACCTAACCTTGGCAAGGGAAACGTAACAGTAAAGTATGGTACAAGCAAACCGACGGCATGTAGTGACAGTGTGGGCGAAGTCTTCTGGATAAATCCGACTGTAACAACATCGGGTACTACAGCAACAATAACAGCAAAATGACGCAATACAAAAAGACAGAAAACTTAATCATCGCAATAGGGTGGGCGGTGATATTCATCCTGCCTGCCCTATATCTTTACTACGTCTCTGTAACTGACGAGTCTGAGTTCGACAGTTTCGAGTTGTGGCAGACATGGAAACTGCTCCTACCATACGCAGTGATATTCTGTACACATCACTATCTGTTGCTACGTCTCTACCACAAGCATCACTATGTCATCTATGGACTGACACTGCTTATGGTCATGGGATGCTACACCATGTACCTTATCACATTCCGCCCTGACCTGCCACGCAAGGAGATAATATTTCGTAAAGGATTTGATAATCCACCTTTCGATGCACCACACGGCCACTTCAATGCACCACCATTCCATGGCAAAGGTATGCCACCACGCCTAAAGCATGATGGCTTCGATATGAGACATGGACACAATGAGCAACTTCATCCGTTGGCACACCATCATGACAAGATAGGTCCTAAGTACATACTATTGCGTGCTCCACTCATGGGACGTATAGTCATTGCACTCCTGATGATGGGTGTTGACCTCGGCATAGTTTCACTCATCAATGCAAGTATGACACGAAGCAGACTGCTGACACTGGAAAAGGAGAAACTGAAGATGGAACTGGAGTATCTGAAGTATCAGATTAACCCCCACTTCTTCATGAACACACTCAACAATATCCACGCACTCGTAGATATTGACCAGGAAACTGCCAAGCGTACCATCATAGACCTCTCAAAACTGATGCGTTACGTGCTCTACGACAGTGGCGAGAAGTTCGTACCGCTCGACAAGGAAATACAATTCATACAGCTGTACATCTCACTTATGAGGATTCGCTATTCGACAAATGTTGACATACAGGTCAGCACTCCCGACAACATGGGTGGCGTGATGGTTCCACCGCTCCTGTTCATCTGCTTTGTTGAGAACGCTTTCAAGCACGGAGTGAGCAACCGTCAGCAGAGTTTCATCAACATATACGTCAGCTACGATGACTCTCATGAGCATCTCTCGTTCCTCTGCGTCAACAGCATTGTGGAACAGACAAAGAAAGACAATCACCACGGCATAGGAATAGAGAACGCACGCAAGCGACTCGAACTCATCTATGGCGATGATTATATATTAAGGATAAAAGAAAACGAAGAAAAGACTTTTGAAGTATGGTTACAGATTCCGATAACACAGCAATGATAAGATGCCTTGCCATCGATGACGAGCCACTGGCTCTTATACAGTTGAAGTCGATGATAGAGCGCACACCATACCTCACCCTCGTAGAGGCATGCAGCGATGCTATTCAGGCTCAACAGGTATTGGCACAGCAGAGTGTGGATGCAATCTTTGTGGATATCAACATGCCTGAGCTTAATGGTCTTGACTTCGTAGCATCACTCACCAATCCTCCACTCGTAGTATTCACCACAGCCTACAGCGAGTACGCACTCGACAGTTACAAGGTCAATGCTGTTGACTACCTGCTCAAGCCGTTCGGACTTCTTGAGTTTCAACATTCGGCAGAGAAGGTAAAGCGTCAGTATCAGCTGTTGCAGGCAGAGCAGAACATACAGCCAACGGACGATAATGTGCTCTACCTCAAGGCAGACCACAAGGTGGCACGTATCAATATCCCTGAGATAAAGTATATAGAGTCAATGCGCGAGTATCTGCGCATCTATCTTGAAGGAGGTGAGAAACTGATGACGCTCATGCCGATAAGCAAGATAATAACGATGATAGACAATCACGGCTTTGTCCGCATCCATAGGTCGTTCATCGTCAACATGAGCAAGGTGGCAGAAGTGGCAAAGAACAACGTCAGACTCAATGACGGAACAACACTTCCGATAGGCGACTCATTCAAGGACAATGTAAAGGAATATATACAACCTAAAATCGTTTAGGTATGTTTTCATAGTAGATCATTTGAATAGTTTATATGATTATTGTTTTTACAAAAGTATGGCTCCTTTCTTGTGAAAGACGGGAGCCATTTTTGTTTGTACCAGAGGCACAAACTAAAGATTTAAGATTCAAATTAACTATCCCATAACCACATCCAATACCATCATCAGTACAAAACCGATGGCAAAGCCAATGGTACTGAGATTAGAATGTTGACCACTTGAAGCCTCTGGGATTATCTCCTCCACTACTACATACAACATTGCACCAGCAGCGAAACTCAACATATATGGAAGGATTGGCAACGTGACTCCTAAGAGTAACATAACAACCAATGCACCGACTGGTTCAACCACACCACTCAATGTGCCAATGACAAACGAACGCCAACGACTCTTGCCAGCAGTGCGCATAGGTATAGACACGATTGCACCTTCGGGAATGTTCTGAATGGCAATACCAATAGCAACTGCCATCGCACTTGCAAACGAAATATTGGTCACACCACTGTTCACTCCAGCAAGTACCACACCCACAGCCATGCCCTCTGGCAGGTGATGTATGGTGACTGCAAAGGTAAGCATCGACGTGCGTGACAGATGCATCTTCATACCTTCAGGCTTGTCCGTACCGATATGCAGATGAGGAACGATGCTATCTATGGAAAGCAGAAACAGTATTCCTACAAGGAAACCAACAGCAGCAGGCATGACAGCCCACTTGCCACTATTGCTACATGAGTCAATGGCAGGAATAAGCAGTGACCACACAGATGCAGACACCATCACACCTGACGCAAATCCCAGCATGGTCTTCTGTGCCAGTTCTGGTATCTTGTCACGAATGAAGAAAACAAAGGCTGAACCCAGCATCGTGCCAAGCAGCGGAATGAGCAGTCCAATGATTATTGTTGCCAAATTAATCTATATTATTCTGAATAAAATTAGCACTTGCCATATTTGTTCTTTCTCTCGCAGTATCTTTCACACTGCACGCAGATGTCGTATCCAAGCATTGCTCCAAGAATAAAGTCCTCTTCGGGTGTCAACTCATGAAGAGGACGTGTGACAAACAGACGGATGGCATCAAGGCATTCACGACGACCAAAATAAATGTTAACATTATCACGACCTGCTGGTTGAGCAATGTAGTCTATTGACTGACTTTTTAGGCGAATGCAAGCTTGTTGTTCAAAGCGTCGTGGACAAGTGAAAAGAATCATCCTACGTACTCCTTTCTTGTATTCATAAATATGGTTCATCAATACCTTGATTTCTGATGGGACAACCATCTGTCCCACACCATTATCCATCATCATCTGTAACATAGTCCAATTGCAATATTATAGTGTTGGGAGTATATCTGCTATCCACGCATCAATACGCGAGTCTGTCTTGTCATCCTCGTTCACGTCATCAAGTGGCAAGCCAATGAACTTACCATCAACAAGTGCCTCTGAGTCATCAAAGGAATAGTCGTCAGTACCGACAGAACCGACAAAGTGTGCGCCACTTGATTTGATTCCATTATACAATTCTCCCATTCCACCTACGAAAGTGTCACTATAAGAGCCACAGTCACCACAGCCGAAGAGTGCAATGGTCTTGCCTGAAAGGTCTGCTCCCTGCAATACCTTCAGACCATCATACCAGTCATCCTGCATCTCGCCAGCACCCCATGTTGATGTTCCGAGTATGAGGTTCTTGTTGTTACCTACCACGTCTGCAGTGAGGTTCTGTACATTGATAGCCTCACATCCCAGCTTCTTGGCAATCTTGTCGGCAATAGCCTCGCATGTTCCTGTTGAGGAACCATAAACTACAATTGTTGCGTTCATATCCTTTATATATTGTTTACGTATTATCAATTTTTTGTTCCGATGATTGTGGCGTATGATGGTTTCTTGTAATGTACTTCGGTATCGACAAAACCAGCATCCTCAAGCATTGACTTGAGTTCCTCAGGAGGATAGACCACCATACCATCTACCACATTTGTCCACTTGCTATCAGTCTCAACCACCTCAAGCATGATGGCAAATCGCCCGCCTTTTTTAAGGACTCTATGTACTTCATTAAAACACTTAGGCAGGTCTTGCCAGAAATATACAGTCTCAACAGCTGTCACGAGATTGAAATGTTCATCGTTATATGGCAGCTTGTCTGCCGTACCCTGTACCACGAACACCTGCTTGTCGAGTACATCCGCATTGACCTTACGGGCTTTAGCAACACTTTCCTCTGAGATGTCAATACCATAGACATGAGAATCCTTGCTGCGCTTCAACAGTCGCTTTATCGTTGCTCCGCCACCACAGCCTATGTCAAGCATCGTCCAACGGTCTTCAATATTCACAAGGTCAAGTCCCCAGTTTGTCAGAGGTGCATGGCACGTATTCATGAACTGGAGCATCAGTTTTCCCATGCGTCCTTTTGGATGCGCACAGTTGGTAAACAATTTGCTTAATAATCCCATAACCTATTCCTCCTTAATTGCTTTAACACTCTGGTATGCAAGGATGAATCCCACTACAACCAACAATGGAAGTATAACGTACTGACCAGCATTGTCAGAAGGTATCTCCATGCATAGATGAGCCACATTGAAGAGAGCAATGATGCAAGCCAGCGCTACATTTACATAATTTGTCCAATTCTTTCTGAACATCATACACAACAGACCACAGCAAGGGACAAGGAACGAGAGTGTCATCATGAATACTATCATTCCCTGGTCCACATTGCCATTGGCGTCCATTACTGCCATGTCCTTACCCCAGAACATAGGGAGAACATCACAAATGGAGTGGCAAGCAAAGCCACAAACGGTCGTTAGCCATAAAATAATAATCTTAATGTTTCTTGTCATAGTGCTTTGTATTATGAATTTGCGCTGCAAAGGTATGGCGAAAAAACGGATGGCGCAATACCTAAAAATGAGTGTTTTAGTCAGTTATGTGGGTAAGCACATCAAAAGTTCACATTTTGCTTGCATACGAATGAGTATTCGTTGGAAACATTTGGCATACTCAGAACATGTTATTCGTATTCATCATCTGTGTCAATATACCAATTAACAATTACTCACTTCTGGGTATTTTTACCTTTTGAGTAGGTATTATTGCTACCAATGTTTATATATAATGTATATAACAACATATATTTGCAACAAAAATAAACAGATGAACAGAAATTTACTAATCATTTTGATGGCTGCACTCATGAGTGGCAGCCTTAATGTCTATGCCCAAACAGTGGGTATAGAATACACTTCGGAACTACAGACAAACTTCAAGGGTGACAACAACTACGTCAATCTTCTACGTCTCAATGCAGAACTGCCATTGTCAGATAAGGTACGACTCAGAGCATCAACCATCAGTTCTGCCAAGAGCAATCCAGAGTCTATTGCCAATGACATCCAGACATTCTCCAACATAGAGATAGATAACCTCGCACTCGGACTATCCATTGCTGCCATAGAGTGGGACATTGACGAGCACAACTCAATACTTGCTGGTGTACATCATGTCAATGAGGACTGCTTTGCAAGTGATGTCACATCACTCTTCACCAATAGTTCATGTGGCATCTACCCTACTCTTTCGAGCAATTATCCTATTGCCAACTATCCTGTGGCGTCACTTGGAATACACTTCAAACATGACGATGAGCACTTCGGCTTTGTCGCAGCATTATACAATGGTGTAGGTTACAACCACTTCTGGGGACGTGAAAATGCGTTCCGCTTCTGCCCTAACAGCGATGGTATCTTCACCATTACACAGGGCGAATACAAATATCGCGGTAGCCATTACTTTCTCGGTGCTTGTCTCCACTATGGCGAACTTGACGACATAGAAGGCAAGAAGACACGCACTTCACTCTGGACTTACGCAGAGCAGAAAGTGTCAAACACACTTACACTTATTGGTGGCTACTCACACGCATTCCACTCAAGCAGCTACTGCCGTGACTTTGCTGGCATTGGTGGAAAACTCGACATTGGAAAAGCAGAACTTGGACTCTTCAGCGACTATGCCCACTTCAATGATGCAGACGAATGGGCAACAGAATTGACATGCAAGTTCCCTTTAACAGAGCACACTTATCTGCAACCTACCATTCACTTCATTTCTCAAGAAAGCAATCAACGCATCATTGGTCTTCTTCGCTTCGGAATTGAGTACTAACTTCCGATGATGATGTAAGTTATTTAGCTGCACATAAATAAAACATGCTTAATCACTTGCTGTTTCCACAAATATAAATTATTTTTGCAATGGAAACAAAATTCGTTAGACACGGATAAAAAGTTCGCTATACCACGATAAAAAGTTCGTTAGTAGCCGATAAAAAATTATTCACAAGCCTTTGAACATTTGTTCAAAGCCCTTGAACGATTGTTCAAAGGCTTTGAATATTCATTCAGAGCCTCTGAACGAACGTTCAAGGATTTCTGAACAATTTTATATCACGATGTAGCAAAGTTTTTATCGAGCTACAGCAAACTTTATATACGGATGTAACGATTTTTTTACGTGGATACGGCATTTTTTTACAGTCGCATAGCGAACTTTAATTAGTAGCAACTGAATAAACTTACAGGATTATGGGAAGGATAATATCAGTGATAATCATAATGATGATGTGCATGGCAAGGACTTATGCACAGAGGGAACGATGGGTGTATGACTTCGTAGTTCCCGATAGTGGTAGTTTCACTGATGCCATTCACAGAGCTAACGCAAGGGAGGATATGCAGAGGCGTTTCCGCATATTCATCAAGTCGGACTATTATATCGTAAAGGGAGATGGCGATACGATAACAACGGTAGAGAACGGCGATACAGTACGCTTCCCAAGTCCTATGACTATACTCAATGCTCCAAACACGTCTATCATAGGCGAGAACTGGAAAGACACAAAGATTGTCAACATTCCTCGACACGAAGGTATCAGCATAACATCAACGCTTTATCTCAACCGTGCTGACAGCACATATATTCAAGATATTGAACTGTGGTGCAACTACAAGAATGATGCCAAGGCTTTTGCCAACCGTTCAGTGGCTCTCAACGAGAAGCGTTGCAGGGGTAATATTCTTAAGAACGTGATGCTGACAAGTACACAGGACACATATTATACGAACAATGAGGGCACGACTTACCTCGAAAACTGCAAGATAAACGGTACGGTTGATTTCATCTGTGGTGGCGGAACTGTATTTTTCAACGACTGTGAACTCACAATGCTATCACGTGGCAAGGCTGGAAGCAAGGACATCATAACAGCAGCAGCCACAGAAAATAAACTGAAGTTTGGTTATGTGTTCAATAACTGCACCATCAATGGATCAGAAGAGCAGAACAACAAATACTTCCTTGGACGTCCTTGGAAGAATGCTCCGCAAGTGGTGTGGCTCAATACACGCATGAACATTGTACCATGCGAACAAGCATGGCGAGATATGCACGGAACACTTCCTCGACTGTTTGCCGAATATAATAGCCATACAGCAGATGGCACAACGATAGACACAAGCAACAGAAAGAAGACGTACAAGAACACGAAGAACAAGGAAGTAACAGTTAAGTTCAATGGAACACTAACTGATAAGGAAGCCAACAATTACACAATAGATAAGGTTCTCGGCAACTGGAATCCGCAGGAGAGTTGCCAACTTGTTCTGGCTCCCGAACTTACAATCAAGGGACGCAGGACTCTGCAATGGAAGGATGTTCCCGATGCTTACTGCTATGCCATACTCATAGACGGCGATGTGGTTACCTTCACCACCAAGAACGAATATGTTATTCCTGATGACACCGAAGAAGGTGCATGCTTCTCTATCCGCTGTGCCAACTGGTATGGAGGACTCGGAACAGCATCCAACGAAGTGGTCTATCCGAACCGATAGGTCCCCTCTAACTCCCCCAAGGGAGAAGAAAAGTTTGACCATTACGCATTTGCTTACTGTAAAGCAAACACGTAATGGTCAAATTCTTAACTCTTTATTTTAGATTCTTAATTTCTCAAATCTTAATTCTTAAATCTTATTTTTTTTCTTTTCCCCTGATTTCCGCCCTGCGTATCTTACCGCTGATGGTCTTAGGCAGTTCAGTTACGAACTCTACGACACGAGGATACTTGTATGGAGCTGTCTCATGCTTCACGTGATCCTGAAGTTCCTTGATGAGTTGCTTACGCTGTGCATCAGAATCGGCAATCATGTCACGATACTTAGGAGTGAGCACAATGGTAGCCTTGATAATCTGTCCACGTATTGGGTCAGGCACAGCTGTGATGGCACATTCCACAACGGATGGATGAGTCATGAGGGCTGACTCTACCTCGAAAGGACCGACACGATAACCAGAAGTCTTGATGACATCGTCCGAACGGCTGACATACCAGAAATATCCATCCTCATCGTAATACACGATATCGCCAGTATAGTACAATCCATTCTGTATGCGTTTCTCCGTCATCTCCTCATTACGATAGTAACACTTAAATAGACCGAGAGGCTTTGTCTCGCCAACCTTGATTACAAGTTCGCCATGCACCATTGGTGCTACGTGCTTGCCCTCTTCATCCACCACGTCGATATTGAACTGAGCGTTACGTCTTCCCATAGCTCCAGCCTTAGGCTTGACCCAAGGATATGTGCCCACAACAAGTGTGGTCTCTGTCTGTCCGTATGACTCGTATATCTTGATGCCTGTCTTCTGTTCCCACTCATCAAAAACGCTTGGAGAGAGAGCCTCGCCAGCCGTTGTACACCATCTGAGCGAAGACAGATTGTATTTAGTCACATCTTCAAGCAGAAGCATACGGTAGATGGTAGGAGGTGCACAGAATGATGTGATACGATGATTCTGCAATACATCAAGCAGCTCCGATGCCTCGAACTTACCCTCATAGTCATATACGAAGACCGTAGCACCACAAATCATCTGTCCGTAGAACTTGCCCCATACAGCCTTACCCCAACCTGTGTCGGCAAGAGTAAGATGTACATCACCATCATGCAGATTGTGCCAGAAGCGTGCTGTGATGATATGTGCAAGAGGATATGAATAGTCGTGCATCACCATCTTTGGCTCGCCCGTCGTTCCACTCGTGAAGTAGAGGAGGAAGTTATCCGTAACGCTATTGCGCTTAGGAGCAACGAAAGGCTCAGCCTCAGCCAGTCCACGATTATAGTCGTACCATCCATTAGGAACAGAAGGACCAACAGAGATACAATGACGCAACATTGGTGAGAATCGTCGTGCTCTTTGGATGTGCTTGAGTACAATCTGGTCACCACAAGCAATAATGCAACATATACCAGCCATGTGGCAACGGTAGATGATATCCTTGTCTGTAAGCATGTGTGTGGCAGGGATAGCCACAGCACCAATCTTATGGAGTGCAACCATCGTAATCCACCATTCAACCCTACGCTTGAGGATAAGCATAACCCTATCACCCTTATCTATACCTATACTCATAAGGAATGATGCACACTGGTCGCTCAGATGCTTCAGTGCGCTATATGTGATATGTCTTTCCTCCCCTTTGTCGTTAGTCCACAAGATGGCTTCCTTATCAGGATATTCTGTTGCATATCTATCCACAACATCATATCCGAAGTTGAAGTCATCAGGAATGTTTACCTTATAGTTTGCGAGGAAATCTTCGTATGAGTCAAAATCCGTTTTTGCAAGAAATCTTTCTATCATATTATTTGTGTTCGTTATTTCACGGCACAAAAGTATTACGACTTAGTCTTTTATAAGCAATAAAGGTAATTATATAATACCGAAACGTCAATATGACGTACTGAATCGTCTTTCCGTCCGCACACCACACTTTTGGATGTGACGCAGAACGAGAACAATAACAGCCATTAAACAGTTGTTAAACGACTGTTTAATGGCTGCTAAACGCTTCGTAATAAGAAGCAACAAAGAGCCACCATTGCTTTAGGGCATTATGACTAAAGCTTTCGTTCACTTCCGTCAAAGCTTTGAACGGATTCGACAGAAGCTTCTACACAATGCATTAGAAGCTTTTATGAAAACTGGCAAAAAAGTTGAGAACTTTGAATCAAATGTTGCGCATCAATAGCAACAAAGTCGAGGACTTTGGAGAGATTGACGCGTGTCGATGAAAAGTGCTCACGCTGCGTCAATAAAAAACTGACGTAGCGTCAACCAAAAATTGACGCTACGCCAGCCTTTTTTATGAGGATTCTGTATATCGTTCTTAATAGAGGACAATGTAACTCAGTCCCCTCCCTGTAGGGAGGGATAGGGTGGGTCTCCTCTACGCCTTCAGCACCCACTCGTGGACAGCATTCCTCTTGTCACGACTGATTATGATTTCTGGTACATCATCACCCTTGATAATCATACGCTCCTTACCATTGGTATCACGTTCAAAACCGACAACCTCACTTGCAGGAATAATGAACTGACGATTAACTCTCATAAAACGAGTAGGGTCAAGCTGAGAATCTATATCGGTGAGACTCAAGTCTGTGTTGTACATCGTACCATTGTGGAGCACAATGAACGAACTCTTGTTCATCGTCATGATGTATCTCACCAGCGAGAGCGGAACAACCATCTCGCCAGTGGAAGTATGCAACAGGAAACGTTCACGATACTGCGAGTGTTGCGACATGAGACGAAGCAGTTCTTTGCGTTCCTCGTCGGTAATGAGTCGTGACAAAGCTTTATTGATGGCTTTCTGGAGACTGTCAGTATCAACAGGTTTGAGTAGATAGCTCAGACTGTTGAACTCAAATGCACGGAGTGCGTACTCATCGTATGCCGTTGTGAATATTATAGGAATATCAGCAGGAGCATCGACAAGTGCAGAGAAACTGAGTCCGTCATTCAACTGAATGTCGGCTATGATGATGTCAGGACGTACCTTGCCATCTGCAAAGAACTTACGTCCTTCCGCCACAGTACTTATCGGTTCAAGTATATTGCAACTTGGCAATATCTTCTGCAACATATCACACATAAGGTGATAGTTGAATATCTCATCTTCAAATATTA
>JAFYAT010000133.1 GCA_017540585.1 Bacteroidaceae bacterium
CATGGTAAAAACCAAATAAAATCAAAAAAAACATGTTTTTTCTTGTTTTTGTTCTGTTTACTTCCCGCTGGTCAGTGAGAAAAGTTCTTGACTGTTTTTTTAATATGCACCTTTGTGCAAAACTACAACCGTACAGGTCGATATTTTCTCTTGAAGTAAAAAGGAGTAAAGAGGATTAAATAGAAGTAAAGAGACATTACCGTGCCAATACGATATGGCGAACAGACTATCGTCCTTTTACTTCTTTTTAATCCTTTTTACTCCTTTTTATTTTCATAAATTAGCAAGTTTGTTAATTTTGTAATTGAAATGAAAAATAAATAAGCATGAAAACACACAAAAAAAAGCATATTTGTTAATTTTTTTTAAAAATCCTTTGGCTATTTGAAATATTTTATTTTCTTTTGCACATGAATATGTTTCTAAAAGCAAAAGTATAACATCTAATAAATTCAATTTTTTTGCAACAGAAAATTGTGAAAGTTGGGTTAGAAAGCATAATATAATTTGAGTTTCATTCTACCAAGAGACTAAAAACACGTGCGTATGATGAAAAGAGGTTTAATATCATTGCTAAACAATAATTGTTTGATTTCATCAAACGATTGTTATGCGCACGTGTATATGTTTATATGTAGATATCGTTTATTCTGTGTACTATTAGTGGCTCTTTCGTTCATGTTCATTGAATCGCCATCATGTTCTGCACAGTCCATGGCACCTCTTGGCAATGAATCTCTCAAGGACACTAATTACATCGTTTTCCCAGGAGGCTCGATAGACATAATGCCAAACTATAAACTCAACAAGGTTGAGCTTAGTAAGATAAATGCACTATTGGGGCGCATGGCTACCGACAGCACGCTCAGCAAGGAACGTCTGCTTATCATAGGCTATGCTTCGCCAGAAGGCTCATTTGAACGTAATGATTTTCTTGCTCGTATTCGTACAGAACAAATGAGGAATTACATATCTGCCATCAAGGGGTTGTCACCTGAGCGTATTGTTACACGCTATGTGTCTGAAGACTGGAAAGGTGTGGCATCTTTCGCAGAGAAAGCCACAACTGCACAGTTGCCCCATCGTGAGATAGTTCTGGAAGTGGCGCAAAGTAACATTGCACCAGATGAGAAGGAGCGTATTCTGCGTAGCTCCTATCCAAAGGATTTCCGCTATCTGCTCGTTCATTGTATGCCAACCTTGCGACGAACAGCATGGGGACTTGAATATAAAAAAGATGTACGTCCAGACGAATCATTGGTAGCGCGTCCAGACGAAACGCTGGTGGTTATAGGCCGTGACGAAACGTTGGCAGATACTTTTGCCATTGATATCAATACGGACATCAATCCTGACATGGCTGATGAAGCCATTGCGCAGGAGCTGATGGATTCCACAATGGTTGCGGCACAGGAACGTCGTCCGTTCTATCTGATGTTGAAAACCAACTTGCTTTACGATGTTGTAGCCATTCCCAACGTGGGCGTAGAGTTGTCGTTAGGTCGTCGCTGGAGCGTTACAGGAGAGTGGATGTATGCATGGTGGAAGTCTGATCGACATCACTGGTACTGGCAGGGCTATGGCGGTTATCTCGGAGTACGAAAGTATTTTGGAAAGACTGTGGATGACCATCCTTTCACAGGACATCATATAGGCGTTTACGGCACAGCCCTGACCTATGATATAGAGTGGGGTGGACGAGGCTATCAGGCATCCCGTTATGGTTTCGGTGGTGGTGTGGAGTATGGCTATTCAATGGCTTTGGCGCGTAGGCTGAATTTGGACTTCTTCATCGGACTGGGATTCCAGGACGGAGAGTACAAGGTCTATGATCCGATAGACAGTCATTATGTCTGGCAGTCAACACACAAGCGCAACTGGTGGGGGCCAACCAAGGCTGGTGTATCGCTCGTTTGGCTCATCGGACGTGGCAATGTGCATAAGAAGAAAGGAGGTCAGTTATGATTAAGCGACTTCTTGTTTTGATGCTTGCTGGCGTGACATTCGTCAGTTGCGAATATAAGGATCTGTGCTACGACCATGACCATTCAAAGGATGAGAATCTGCAGTTAGTGCTTGATTTGAAACTCGATTTGGAACTGGAATTGATGCAAGACCTTGATGTGGATATTGACATACAGACCAAGATAGACGTACCGGAGTACATGAGTGCAAACTTCTATTCGCCCGAAAGTGGCAACTTAAGCTCGAAGGATTTCGTGAGAGGATATGGTGGACCTCTATCTACGGCTCCTGGTGTCTATGACATGGTTGTCTATTCCTTTGGTACGGAATATGTGAAGATACGCGGTGAGGGTAACATCAATACTCTTGAGGCATACACCTCAGACATCACAGCAACAAAACGCTCTACGCTGAGGGCTTTAACGCGTGGCTCTACAGATGAGGATGAACCACAGGGGCCTGTCATCTATGCACCAGACCACCTGCTGGTGGCACGTGAGAGGGTGATAATACCAGAGTGGTATGGAACGAACAAGTTGATAAGGATTTATGCTCGTGCTGCCACCATCGTGGAGACCTATAGCTTTGAAGTACACAGCGTCATTGGAACCGAATACATTGAAAGTTGTGAGGCATACGTCACTAACCAAGCCCGAAGCAGTTTCTTCGGACGTGGTGAGTTGAATACAGAACCTGCCACTATCTGTTTCCCTGTTGGTGTGGATAAGAAGAAGGGCTGCCTCTATACCACATTCAACACTTTCGGCAAATTGCCAGGCGACAGTCACAGCTATCTTCACATCCTGATACGAGATGTCAGTGGTAGAGAATACCACATCTCCACCGACATCACCGATCAATTTGAAAAGAAGGACCATCATATTCTTATCGAGGAACCTGTTGAAATTCCTAAGCCGGAAGCTGCAGAGGGTGGTGGTCTCGTTCCATCCGTGGAACAATGGCAGGAAGAGATACATGACGTGGGAATCGGATAAACTCATAATCAACAATTCAAGTTTTGTTTTGTAGTTAAATTGTAGTTAAAATGTAGTTATATAGGAAGTTAAAAAGACGTTTGATTGTTTGTTGATTAGCTTGTAAAACCATTTAGCGATGGACATTTGTCTTTTTTACTCCACTTTAACTTCTCTTTAACTCCTTTTTAACTCCTTGCAAGAAAAGCGTCAGCTGAACTTGCGAAACTTGAATCAATAATAGTTACAACATATATATATATATGAATATATATCAATTAACTTTTTTATTAACAATTAAAACTTTACACTTATGAAAAAGAACTTATTTTTCATTTCTGTTGCAGTGCTTGCCTTAGGTGCATGTACTAACGACAATGTGGTTGAGGAGAACAATTCAATCAACCAACCTAAGGAGATTGCATTTCAGGCTATCACTACACCAAGCACTCGTGCAGCTGTTGACGGAACAGCATTCCCAACGACTTCTGCTATCGAGGTTGCAGCTTATGATGCTACGGCTGGTGCAAACTATTTTGCTCCTGCTACTTTCAGTAATGTGACTTCTACAACATGGACAGGCGCAAAGTATTGGCCTTTTACACCTGCCACTATCAACTTCTTGGCTTATGCGGAATTGGAGGGCTCTGCTTCGTGGAATGGAACTAATCCTGCAAGTGCAGTAACACTTACCATGACTGATAATAGTTCTGCTCAGAAAGACTTGATGTACGCTTGCGGTACTGGTACTGTCACTCAGACAGGTAACGTTCTTGGATACCCAACTTCAGTCCCTATGCAATTCAAGCATGCACAGGCTTGGGTTAAGTTCACAGTAAAGGCAGGAGATGATGCATCCGCATCTGCTATTACTGTCAACAGCATTACACTCAACAGCGTATCTTGTCAGGGTACTTATACTGTAACTCATACAAACTGGAATCAGACTAAGGCTGCTCGTGACGCTGATCCAACTTTGAATGGTAGTGTATCAGGTACTTGGGGTGCTTATAGCACTTCTGCTGGCAATGTTCCTGTTGTCAAAGACGCAGGCTATTCAACTTTCTCTACTTCTGAGCAGAACTTTGGTAGCCTTATGGTTGTTCCTGATCAGGGTATGGCAAGCTTCACTATCAACTATAGTCTCGGTGGTAATACTTATAACTATGAGTATACTCCTGCTTCACCAGACCTCGCACAGGCTACTAAGTACATTTATAACATCACTCTTACAGTTCACGAGATTGTTGTTGAGCCTACTGTAGTTAACTGGTCAGCAGGTGGTTCAACTGATATTGACATCTAAAAAAATAAGTGGGGCTTATGGTCGAGTTTAGCTCGACCGTGACTCCACCGAATAAAAGCCAGACGAGGTTCGACTCCTTGTCTGGTTCCAAAAGAAATACTAATACGAAATGATAAATAATAATTGGCATATTGGTTTATTCATGCTGGCAGCCGGGCTGCTTGCAGGATGTTCTGCTGATACATCTGAACTCCCCGTGGCGAATGAAACGCAAGAGGAGATAAAGATTCATGTCAGCAGTACATCAACTACAGATGCCACACGTGCCACTATTATTAATGACAATACGGATTTACAGGGTCAGGATGTTCGTATTGATGCCTATTTCCATGGAACAACAACCAACTTTCTTGATGGTGCAAAGGTTAGCTACAATACGGTTTATAGTACGTGGCTGTTCTATGAAGCCACATGGACGCACTACTATTGGCCTGTCGAGGGTTCTGTACATTCTGAGGCTGGTACTGGTGCCGTTGACTTCGTGGGTTATGTGCCATACACTACACCTTCGTATATTAGTAACCAATCATATACTGCTGGTCATCCATCGTTCGTTGCCACATTGCCAATCACAAGTGGCACTCATAACACTTTCGATGAGACAAACCAGTCTTCCCTACAGGAATATATGTATGCCTATACAGACAACCAGACCAGAAGAACTAATTCTGGTATCGTGAATCTTCAATTCGAACATCCTTTTGCACTGGTATATTTCTATTTGGGAAAAGCCAAGCGCAATACAACCATAAACTCTGTTACTCTTGGTGGATTGAAAACAAGGGGAACATGCACATTCAATTCTAACAGTGTTTCGGGCACAGAATGGAGTAGTCTGGATACGGAAGCCAATCTCTTGATAACAGTTGGCAAGCACGTGCCTGCTCAACTTAACTTCAATGCACTTATAGGAGGTCCGTATTTGGTTATACCTCAGACGTTATCGGGGACTGACAATTTAATTGTAAATCAAACTTACAATGGAATTTCATCCACCCCAGCAGCCACCCTTTCAGGCACTTGGGAACCTGGAAAGATTTATTCCTATTATCTCGACCTTGGTGTGGATGAGAATGCTATTCTTGTCAGAACCACCATTGAAGAGTGGGCTACTTGCAATTACAAAACACCAATTGACGTAAATTAACATGAAAAATAGTCATTATATATTACTATTTTTGTCGATAGGCATCTTGTCATGCCAGAATGACTCTTCCGAAGTTCCCCCTTCCAGTGGAGAACCAATAAGGGTGTCGGCAAGTATTAATATGCCGACTTTAACACGTTCTGCATATAATCTGGGAGTGCCGACATTCGACAAGCCATTTGACGCAATGGTATGGGCTTCCACTACCAGTTGCAATTTCCCATTTGATCACGATTCACCTGATAACGGAAGCAATGGTATTGTGGGTTGTCATTCAACTGTCAATTTCCAGAATGGCACCTATCAGTTGACGAGAGATGATTTGTATTATCCTTCTGACAATAGCAATGTCTATTTCATAGGCTTATATCCAAACAGTGGATGGGTCGATGACCATGACGGAGGCAGCAACGTTTCCACGAGTTTCACATATACAGGCAAGGAAGATGTGATGTATGCGCCACAGGTGACAGGACATAGGAACGCCTCAGGATCCCCTACTCATCCATCACTTCACTTTTTCCACCTGCTAACATGGTTACGTGTTGAGGTGTATGTTGAGAACGACGATGTCGCAAATACATGGGGAGACCTTCAGAGTATGACGCTGCACGGCATGAATACTACATTGGAGATTGACGTGAGTAGTGTTCCCGATGTAAGTAGCGCAGATTTTGCTACCCGACAAGGCAACATTGCCAGCAAGGTCTCTTTCTGTTCTCCATCTTCTTTACATCTCTGGACAACAGATGATGATACAGAATTCACTGGGCAGTCATATAGACTCACGTCTTCGCCAACAGAGATTGCGTACGTACTTTGTCAACCCGTTAATGCGACAGCTGGAACGGATGGAAATCGTACCAACGAATATGTGCTTCAATTGAGTACTGCCCATCGAACAGGTATTACGGTGAATGTTGATTTGAAGACGGCAGAAGGAACTTGGTTTGAAGGTTCCACAATGGGGCGACAATTCATCATAACACTTAGGTTTACAGAAAGTGGATATGTCTCAGCGTCTGCCAGCGTGACTGATTGGATAACGGGTGGATATATACAAACTGATGTTACAGAATAATGCAAGATATGAATAGACAATATATCATTAGCCTGACGGCACTATTGCTTCTCACCTGTGGATGTACAAATCGGCAGGAAGATGAGGAAGTGTGCCCCTCTGACCGACGAATTGGCGTGTCTGCCTGTCTGACAGCTCCTATAGGCAACACTCGAACAGCGGTCTCCGCCAATCCATATATGGGAACAACTCCTTCAATGGATAATGTGTTGGAAGCTTCCGTCTGGTTTTCCGAAGAATCTGGAACCTATGCTAATACAGGTGATGAAGCTACTTTTCCTCGTCATAGTCGTATTCAGTTTAATAGTTCTGGTACGGCTTATCCTTATAGTGACGTTCTGCAATATCCAGAAAGCGGAACGGTATATTGCGTGGGTCTTTATCCATTTTCGACATCGGAATGGACAAATACCGATGCTTCGGGAGCGGCAAGTAACACTCATGCCTCGCATGCTATTGATGGCACGCAAGACCTGATGTTTGCTCCAGAGATAGAAGGAACATGGGCAAACCGATTCGAGACATTGGCTTTCACCCACCAACTGACATGGCTAAAGATTAACGTTATAGCAGAAAACAGCAGAGCCATTTCTGCATGGGGCAATATAACGGACATAACTGTCACCAGTCCGGGAAACAAGCTAACTGTTGACCTTAGCACAGGAACTGCTTCGTGCAACAGCACACCGACTGACATCAAAGCCTTTGAAGGTTCAACTGCTTTGAAGATTACTTCCCAGCAGCTCGGTTCTGTCTTCTGCGTCCCTGCTACATCGTATGATATTTCCGTGACAACAGTCAATGGCGGTGTAAAGAATCTGGGTAGCATAGCCTTGAAAGAAGACGACGGAACGACATTAGTTCCAGATGCCGCTTATGCTACAGGCAAGATGTTCGTGATAACTCTAAACTTCAAGCCAATCTCAACTGTAGATGCTACTTGTACGCTGACAACGTTTGATGAAATATTCCGAGTCTTAGAGGGTCATTGACGGAAAAGGAAAATGATAAAAAATTGATGTATAGTTATGAAATATAGACTGAATCCATATATACTGACCGCTTTACTAACGGCAACGCTCACATTCTTTAGTTGTGAAGACGATTGGCTGGAAAACATCAGGACAGATAGCTCCCAGTACATTTGTTTTGACACAGAGATCTTGGATGTTACTGCCAACGCATCAACACGCTGCCATGCAGAGCATCTGATGATGGAGAGCGAGGAATGGAAATTGGTAGGTACAACTACTAATAGCGCTACACGTGTGATGCCTACAAAAAACCTTTTAGGTGAGGCTGGAGTCATTGGCTATAAAGACAGTGAAACCAGTCCTATGACGGAATTTGACGACATAAGTTATACTTTCGAAAACGAAGCAATGAGAGCTACCAACGCTCCAATACCTTGGAGTCGTGTAAACAATGTCAATACTGCATTACACTTATTTGCTTATGCACCATATAGTGTCGTACATGGAGAATCCCCAGAAGCAACACTTGATAATACTACGGCTACGCCTAAGATTACTTTCACAGTGCCTGATGATGCTGACGATCAGATAGACCTGATTGTGGCAAATACAGATGTGGCAAAAGCTAACTTTGGACGTTCCATACCACTTACTTTCGATCATATACTTACTGCCATTCGTTTTAAGGTGGATTTTCCATGCAAGGTTAAGAGTCTTACAGTCAATGGCGTATATAATATAGGTACATATACTTATGGTAGCGGATGGTCTAATCAGACCAACCTGCATAACTATGGTTTTGGTGAGAGTTATTTTACTGTTGACGGACAATACTTCGGAACAAGTGATTACTTGAACCGAAGCGATAATACGTTGATACTGATGCCACAGACAGTGCCAGCAGAGGCAAATGTGCAATTAGTGTATTCCACGGATGATGGTGCAAACTGGCAAACGCTCACAGCCAGCATAGCTGGACACGAATGGCAACCAGGAAAACGTGTTACCTATACACTAAGTAAGTCGGGAGTTAGTTATATTTACTTTGACCTTGCGTTGGGTTCTGTTACCATTAATGCATCATCTTACTCTGGAAAGATAAGAGTGAGCGATGGAAGTGTTGCAACTGTATCTGGTACGCACAAGGCAACCAATGCATATTATGTATATCAGTCTTCCAGCACAAATCGTTTCTCTACTGGTTGGAGTACCACAACCGTAGGCACTGGAACTTGCGCCATTCCTACGTATGCAGAAGTGACTTACAATGGAAAACCTTGGAAGCAATACATCACCAACAATCAGGTGGTGGAGGATATCATTACGAATTGGCCTGTTGCTGCAAGTGTCCAAGGAAGGGAGAGTACCATTGGAAATGTAGCACATACAGCATCAAACTATGGTTCTGAGCATCATATTGATGTCACAGGAGCTGTAGGAACATGTGACCTGACTATAGATAATATTTATACTCGTTATCAGGATATCAGTGCGAGTCGTACAAAAGGAAGTGTTACGTACCTTCCTGCAGGTAGCAATAATACAATGACCCTTACCTTTGTAGGAGACAATCGACTAAGTAATATACACTATTATAACTCCAATGAAACGAATCAGTTAATTATAGAAGGTCCAGGTTCTTTAACCGTTGCCGATCCTGATAATGGAGCGTATGACGCGACTGGTAATAACACCAGACCTGCAGGTTATTGTGGTAACTATTGGAATTCCGCAATCGGAGGAAATGATAGTCAAGGTCACGTTTATGGATTAGTCTTTAATAGTGGATATATTTTTGTTGGAACAACCGCAGCTGACCAATGTACTGCAATAGGAGCTGGCGGTAATGATCCTGCGAAAATAACAATAAATGGAGGCACTATAACTGCTGTTGCCACTACTACAGGAACGGCTATTGGTGGTGGTATTGGCTTTAATAGTTCTGGAGGAACAGGAAAAGTTACCATTACTGGTGGAAATATATATGCCTACAACCATCGTAACAGGTGGAACATTCCAAGTGCAGCAATAGGCGGAGCAGGTTCACAAGCAAGTACAGGGGCGACTGGAGAGGTTACGATTACTGGAGGTAATGTCTATGCCTATACTGCGCTTGGTACTGCTATTGGTGGAGGAAGTAGCCAAACAAAACGAGGAGGAAATGCTGTAGTGAACATTTCTGGTGGAAATGTTATTGCCAAGAGTATTGCCTATTTGACTCCGGGTGAATCGGGCCACATTCCTGCAGGATGTGGTATCGGTGGAGGTACAGGTTGTAGTGGTGGCGGTCATTCGGGAAGCCACCATGGAGGAAGTGCAAACATTACAATAAGCGGAGGTAATGTGTGGACAGGCTCTATCGGTGGTGGTGCTACAGGTGATGACCTTGCCAATATCGGTTCTGCCAAAATAAACATCATTGGTGGCGATATACAAGCTCAGTTTGTTATGGAGGCTGGAGCAAGTACATCTCCAAGCTTCACAATGACAGGAGGCAGAATTCGTAACAGCCATGCTGCAGACAATAGTGAATATGAAAATATAACACCATACGGTGGTGCTGTATATATAGAAGACGGAACATTTACAATGAGTGGCGGTACGATAGAGAATTGTTCTGCAACAAAAGGCGGAGCGGTGTTTATTAGGAAAAACTGTAGCTCTTCGCCATCATTCATTATGTCTGGAGGTGCCACGATTAAGAGCTGTTCTTCTACCTCACACGGTGGTTGCGTGTATTTGGAAGGTGGAAATGTTACCATTAACAATGGTACAATTGATAAGAACAGAAGCTCAGATTCTGGCGGTGGAGTTTATGTAAGTGATGGCTCGTTCACAATGACTGATGGTGATATAACAGATAACTATGCGGCAACCAATGGCGGTGGAGTAGCAGTTGCGTCAGCCACAGCCGATGCTGTTACGGTGAATATTGAAGGTGGCTCTATCACTGGTAATTCTTGTGGTCGGTATGGCGGAGGACTCAGCGTTATGCCAGGTGATGATGCTGCCATCGTGACGCTGGGTGCAGATTCCCATGGACTCACTAATCCTGATATTTCAAATAACAAAGCCATACATGGAGGAGGTGGTGTTTATACCAGTGGTGAATTGGCCTTAATCACAATCAACAGTGGAAAAGTTAAGAATAACATCGTATCTGCATTAGTTGCCAATCCTGATGTTGCTAATGATGGTGGTCTCGTGCTTTTGAATAAAGGTGATGTGACACATGTAGTTGTAACTTATCACATGAATGATGGTTCTGTACCAGAAACCACGTCATCACAGAACATAGTGACTGCAACTCGAAACCGCCTGAGTGCACCATCATGGTCGCATCCAATCAGTGACTATACATTTAGTGGCTGGAACACCAAAGCAGATGGAAGTGGAACATCCTATGCTAATGGGCAGGAGGTGAACCTCACTGCAGGACTCCATCTCTATGCGACATGGGTAGCGCCATAATATAAAACTCTATTCTCCAGATGACATTAGCTTGCGCTCTATGCTGGAGTATGTGCGATGCTTGCTTGCGTGTTTGGCATGGTTGACGTAGATGTCGAGAATGTTGTCGTACTCTCCTATGCCCCTGGTAAATACCTTTGACTTTATTCCTACGCTCTCAAGGGCTTTCTTCCAGTTTTCCGCAATATCCTTGTGGACGTGTTCGCCTGCTACGAACATGAATGGTATGAGGTTTACTTTCTTCACTCCGTTTGCCTTTAGGTTCTTGATGAGGTTTGCCTGAGTAGGGAAACCCTCGATGGTGGCAACTGCCCAGTTGTCGTGGTTGGAGTCGCGAAAGACGTAGTCAAGCATAGTGTAGTGGGTGTTCTTATCCTTGGTAGAGCCGTGGCACACAAGTACGTTCACGGTCTTCCTGTCCTTGTATATGGCACATTCAGCCTCGACAACTTTGTAGTAGTCGTCAACGCTTGAGAGGAGTGGGTCGCCAATCCTTATGTCCTTGAAGGCTTTCGCGTTTCTGAACTTGTCAACCTCAAGGCGCAGAAAATCCATCTCTGTGCCATTGATGATATTTGAGGGTTGAATGAGTATGTGCGTGAATCCGTCCTGTCGGAGTTCCTCAAGTAGCTGTGAGGGTGTCTGTTTTACGATATCGTGTTCCTGCATCTTTTTGATTACGATGCGCGATGTCCATGCCTCACGGAACTCGTACTGTGGAAAAGCCTCACGGAGTCGCATGTTGAATCGCTCGATGCTCTGTATGCGTGCATTCTCGTTGGTTGTGCCGAAGTGAACTGCCACGACGGCTGCCTTGTCGCTTCCTTTCATGGAGGCAAACATGTCGCTCTCTATGCCCTCGTTCTGGGCATGGATGCTCGTGAAGGTCAGGAGCATCAGGAGTAGTGAGGTTAGATGTTTCATGTTAATAACGGACCCCCTCCCCATACTCCCCGTCCTAAAAGGAAGGGGCAGGGGGAAGGTCTTTTATTTGATAATTACTTTCTTTGTCACTCCGTTCTTGCGCACGAGGTACACACCCTTGTTGCTTGGTGTGGTCTTTGTTCCGCTGAGAGTGAAGTATTCTGTTGTGTTGTTGTCTGTTGTTACGTCGGCGATACCTGTGCAGTCTATTTCCACGCCTCCGCCCATGAACTTGAAGGAGATGAGTCCGTCCTTCTCCTTTATGTCTGTGACAGGCTTATGGAGGTAGTACGTTCCGTCTGTATTCTTGTTGAAGAGCTTGCCACCATAGTAAATATGCGTGTTGTCTGTGAATTTAGTTGCGTTGTTGCTTCCAGGGAACAGTTGCTTTTCGAGTGTGGCTTTTTCCACGTCGTAGCTATTCTTTGAGCGTGTGCCGTAGCCACCGCTTGCAGGAACGACAGCCATGTGCTGATGGTCGTGGCTGAAGTTCACCTCGTTGAATTCCCATGCATCCTCATCGTAGTCAACATGGTATATGAGGAGTCCGCTGATGCCTGTGCTTCTATATACATACTTGTACCATGGGTCTGTGTCCTGACGGTTCTCCAAGAAGAAATATTCGTTGCGGTTGCCATCGTTGTAGATGATGTATGCAATAGGAGCATCTCCAAGGCATGGCATATTAGTCACGGTACATGGCTCGTTAAGCTCTATCGGTTCAAGCCATCCTGCCACCCATCGCTCGTAGGCTGTGTAGCCACATGGTGATTCTCCGCAGGCATAAGGGCCGTTGGATGCACCGTTACACATCAGGTCATATACGTGCATGCCGAAGGCATAGTCGTCGTTGTTAGTACAGTATAGGTCTGGTAATCCGAGGCAATGGCTAAACTCGTGACATGCCGTGCCTATGCCGTCCATGAGGCCTGACGTTCTGTTAACAAGCTCGCAGCTCATAGCGTAGGTGTTAATCTTGTAGTCGCCGAAGAATATCGGACCTGTTGCGTCTCCTGACTCAACTCCTTCCTCAAGTGTCCATTCGTGAGGCCAGATATAGTTTGCACCAGCACCTGTGTGCTCGCCCGGACCTGCATAGACAAAGAAGACCTGCTCTACTTCTGAGTCACCATTCCAGTCGTAACGTGAAAAGTCTATGTCTTCGCTTGCTGCATTGCAAATCTCCTTTACGAGTTCGCATACGTGCATATCGTTGCCGTCCTTGTCGTTCTGACCGTAGTATGAATAACTCTTTGCAGCTGTGTAAGGACCTATGACATCAAATCCAAGGTTGAACTTACCGTAGCTCTGAGCATAGAAATAGTCGTGGACGGAACCTGTGTTGTCGTTCTCCGAATAGCCCTCTTTGTTGAACATGTCATCATACTCAGCCCTTGTGTGCCCGTTTTTGAATTTCTTGTCTGGAAACTGCACAAGGATGACGAGACCACGCTTATTACCCTCGTAGATGTTTGCAGCCTTGCTTGGCGCTCCTCGACGACCATTACCAGTCATGACTGGTGACTTCCTTACCCTTGCTGCATTACGCTTACGGATGCGTGATGACCAAATGGAACTGATGTCCTCCTTGGTGTTGGCAGAAGCAATGTATTCTTTCTCACTTGCAGAGCGCAAGGCTTCGTTGTGTGCGAGGATGGATGACGCAGATATTGTGCCGTCTGCAACCGTTGCATAGAAATAAGCCCCGTCATTCTCTACTACAGGTACTCCGTCGGTAGTTGAGAGGTAATGAAACGATTCGTCACCAATGAGTATGAGCGTGAGGCTTGTACCATCACTCTGTGTGACGGTAAAGGGTACTCGCTTTGACGGTATTGCAAAGCAATACAGACAACTTGTTATGAGCAGGAATGTGAATAGTATCTTTTTCATTCAAACTGAGTCATGTTTGCAGCTTCCCGAATGTCGGAAATCTGGTTTTTTACGATTGTTGGAACCACCGTAGCAATAAGATGCTCTATGCGGTCAACATTATATATCTCTGTGCCACGTTCTACGAGACGGAATGTGCCGTCGCCTGGAACAAGGAGCTTGACTGCATCGTCACGGTCATCAACAGGCTTGATGCCGTTGCGGATGAGAGCCTTGCAACAAAGCTTGTAGTCAAGACTGTGCTTGTCTCCGTTGACCACTACTTCGCGCGATGTCTCGTGCTCGATGTTGAATGTGCATAGGTTACGGTCGTATGTTATTCCGTCACGGTTGAAGTATTTCTCAATCATGCCGAGTGCCGAGAGGTCTTCTGGTGAACCTGTGGTAAGCCCGTTCTCCTTGTCGAGCAACCAGATGTGGTCAGCCACCTGAAGGGCATGTTCAAGGTCATGAGTTGAGAGGAAGATGGTCTTCTTGAGTGACTTGGCAAGTCGATGAAGCAGAAGCATCATCTGTATCTTGCTTGGGTAGTCGAGAAAGGCTGTCGGTTCATCCATGAAGATGATAGGTGTCTCCTGTGCAATAGCCTTTGCAATCATCACCTTCTGACGTTCACCATCAGAGAGTGTCTGCATCTTCCTTTCCTTCAGTTCCACGATGTTCACCCACTCGAAGCTCTTGTCTATCGTCTTCTTGTCCTGCTCGCGGAGCTTGCCCCAGAAGCCTGTGTAAGGAGCACGTCCCATTGCCACAACATCGTAGGCAGTCATGTTCTTGATGCCGGCATTGTCGGTAAGGACAACGCTTATGAGCCTGGCAAGGTCCTTGCTCTTGAAACTCTTGATGCTGTCGCCGCCAATGGTGATGCTTCCTCCGAGGGCAGGCTGGAATCCTGCAAGTGTGCGGAGGAGTGTTGACTTACCTGCTCCGTTAGGTCCGAGAAGGCATGTGAGCTCGTAAGGGAAAATCTTTGCAGTAAGCTTGTCTGAGATAATCTTGTTCTTCTTATCTACGATATAACCTGTGCAAAGGTCATTTATTTCAATTGATTTCTGTTGTTGCATTTGTTACAAGGTATATATAATAAAGTATTTGGACTATCAATAGAATTGCGCCTTCCCACTTCTTGACCTCAAAGTGTGTTCGGCTGAACAGCCAGAAGAGGCAGGAAGCCAATACGAGAGTCGCAACGTCTATTGTTGTAATGTTTCCTAATGAGAGTGGGGCAATGGTAGCCGAAACACCGAGTACGAAGAATACGTTGAATACGGCACTTCCCACTACGTTGCCGAGTGCCATGGCATTGTCTCCCTTTCTTGCTGCCATTGCCGAAGCAGCCAGTTCGGGAAGCGAAGTACCGATACTGACAATCGTAAGCGCGATGATTGACTGGCTCACTCCGAGTTGGATGGCTATGCTTGATGCGCTGTTGACAAGGAGGTTACCGCCTAAGATGAGTGCGGCAAGTCCTCCGACGATGAATACTATGGAGAGCCACAGCTTCATGTTCTTCACCTTGTCGCTGAGCGATGATGTGTTTGTATCTTCGCCGTCGCCCTTAGCCATGGCAAAGGTGTAGCTCAGGAAGATGGCGAACATACAGAGGAGAAGCATTCCCTCTGAGCGGCTTATCTCGTTTGTTGCTCCTGATGCAAACACTCCGTCAAGTGCCGTAATGGCTACTACGAGTGAGGACAGTACGACGAACGGTACGTCGTTACGGATATTGCCCGGACTTGCCGTTATAGGCGCAAGGAAGGATGTGACGCCGATGATGGTGAGTATGTTGAAGATGTTGCTTCCCACCACGTTTCCTATCGCCATGTCTGTGTTGCCGTGGAAAGATGCGAGGGCACTTACCACAAATTCAGGTGCAGAACTACCTATTGCGATAATGGTCATACCGATTACCATTGTCGGGATGCCGAATCTGTGTGCCACGGCGGCTGCACCATCCGTCATTAAGTCAGCACCCTTTATTATTGCCGCAAGGCTTATTATGAATAATACGATGTCAAGTATCATTGTATGAGTGATTTATAATTCAAAATTAAAAAATGTCCTTGTCGTGCAGGGCAAGGGAAGAACCTACCTCCTGCGATTACTGAATATTACCCAGATGACTACAGGAGCGCCTATGAGCGAGGTGACGGAGTTGACGGGCAATGCACCTTCTGCCCCTGGTATTCGTGCTATGAGGTTGCACGCCAAGGCAAGCAACGCGCCTGTGAGGAGTGATGCAGGCATGATGATGCGGTGGTCAGCCGTGCGGAACAGCCCTCTTGCAAGGTGCGGTACGGCAAGTCCGAGGAATGATATAGGACCACAGAAAGCCGTGCATATTGCCACGAGGAATCCTGAAGACAGGATGATGCAAACCTTTGCCTGTGCCACGTTAAGTCCGAGGTTCTGGGCGTAGTTCTCTCCAAGCAGAAGCATATTGAGTGGCTTGACGAGGAACATGGCAGCAGCAAGAAGTACCACCATTATACCAGCAAAGAGCCCTATCTGTGATGCAGATACGCTTGCAAACGAGCCTAATCCCCAGATGGTGTAGGCGTGTATGTCCTCTGGAGGACTGAAATACTTGAGTATGCTGATGATGGCATTTGCTATGTAACCAATCATCACACCTACGATGAGAAGTGTCACGTTTCCCTTCACGGCTCTTGCCACCATGGCTATGACGCCCATCACAGTTATTGCTCCTATGGCAGCAGCAACGGTTATTGCCACGTTGCCATAAAGGCCAAGGCTGCTCATTGCCTTTCCGCCTATCGCTCCAGAAAGGAGGATGAGAAGTGCCACTCCGAGACTTGCTCCATTGCTCACTCCAAGTACGGAAGGACCTGCGAGAGGATTCCTGAATACCGTCTGCATCTCAAGACCTGCCACGGAGAGACCAGCACCTGCTATGATGGCTGTCATCGCTTGTGGTATGCGTGTCTTGAATATGATGCTGCTCCATATCTCGCTCATCTCTGTATCCTGTGTCGGTTGCCCAATCACGATACGGATGGCTTCCTCTACGGGTATCGGAACAGAACCCATGGCAATGTTGATGACAAACATCACGATGATTCCGATGAATGTCATTACCATTACGGCTGTGGAGGATAATATGGAGTGTTCTCTGTTCATCTTGCAAATGTAATTATATTTATTGGATTGTGCTCGTCAAGTGCTACTCTGTTGTCGGAAATAATGCGTAAATTAAACTTTTTTACACTTTCGTAAGCTAAATCACGGCTGTTTGATGACACGGAATTGATTACAAATCGTGTATTCTTGTTTGTATGTGGCAATACTTTGCCTACAATTTCCATGAGTTTGCCTCCATGACCGCCTATGAACACGGCATCTGGCGAAGGCAGTCCTGAAATGTCCGTACTAAGGAAATCGCCTATGTGGATGTTGATGCCAGGAGCTCCGAATCGTCTCATGTTCTTGTTGATTATCTCCTCACACTCAGAGCGTATCTCGAAA
>JAFYAT010000134.1 GCA_017540585.1 Bacteroidaceae bacterium
ACTTGGGTGGTTTTAGCCTCGGGGTTCCACCTCTTCCCATCCCGAACAGAGAAGTTAAGCCCGAGCGCGCCGATGGTACTGCACCGCAATGTGGGAGAGTAGGTCGCCGCCTTTTTAATGAAGCCTTCAGCAGAAATGCTGTAGGCTTTTTTTGTGCAACCAGCCCCCGTTACCCGAAGGGGGCAGCCTCTGGACAAAGGAAAAATTAAGAATTATGGATTACTTCCATTAGTTTTGTGATGGCGTTTCTCTCTTAATTTTGAGTTTTGTTCTATAAAACAAAAAGGCAGGAGTAGAACCTCCTGCCTTTTTTATAATTATATCCTGTATATATAAACTTATTCCTTAGAATATTGTTATTTTGTTTCTTATAATAGTTCAACTGTCTGGATGAGTTTTGTGCTGTTTGAGCCTTTGATAAGGATGGTGTAGCCTTTTGGTTTGTTAACACCTATCTCTGCTTTCACTTCTTCCACAGAGGGAAAGAGAGTGAATTGTGAACTGAGTTGTGTGTAGCTTTCTGCTGCTTTTTTGAACTCTTCGCCTACAAGCCATACCTTCTCGAAATCGGACTTTGTAAGTGTCTCTACAACCTTCTTGTGTTCTTCTGCTGATGCGTCACCCAGTTCCTTCATATCACCGAGAATGCACATCTTATGCTCGGTCTTCATGAGACGGAAGTTATCGAGTGCAGCTGCCATACTTGTTGGGTTGGCATTGTAAGCATCTATGACAAGATTATTATCTGCTGTCTTCTGCATCTGTGAACGATTATTTGATGGTGTGTATTCACTGAGTGCTGCTGATATGTCATCGGCAGGTACAGCGAATAATGTACCTATACAAGCTGCCGCAAGTGCATTGTCAAGGTTGTACGAACCGATGAGTTTGGTCTGAACTTCCATTGGTGAGAAAGCAGACGGGTTGGTATTCCAACTGAACTTGAGAAATGGATTACACTCAATGAACTCACCTTTGACAAGTAGTTTGTCATCTGCATTCTGTCCGTAACGGATAAGTCGTAAATCGTTGCTTATGCCCTTGAGGTATTCGTTGTCATTGTTGATGAATACTGTGCCTTTGTCCTCACGAAGGTAGTCGTATAGTTCGCCCTTTGTCTTTATTACTCCTTCAAAAGAGCCAAAGCCAAGAAGGTGAGCCTTACCCACATTTGTAATTATTCCATAGTTGGGTTGTACAATCTCAACGAGTATCTTTATCTCTCCAGGATGATTTGCTCCCATCTCAATAACTGCGATTTGATGTTCTTTTGTGAGACGAAGAAGTGTTTTTGGTACTCCAATATGGTTGTTGAAGTTACCCTGAGTATAGAGTACGTTATATTTTTTCTGGAGAACTGTTGCTATGAGTTCTTTTGTGGTTGTTTTGCCATTTGTTCCTGTCACTCCCACAATTGTTGTGCCGAGTTGGCAACGGTGGTAGTTGGCGAGATGCTGGAGAGTTGTAAGCACGTCAGAGGCAAGTATGAGGCGATTCTTGATGTCGCCTGTGGCAGAGTCGTATATGGCTTTGTCGTCTATTACTGCATATGATGCACCTTGCTGGAGTGAAGGAATGGCATATTGATTGCCGTCGAAAGATTCTCCCTTGAGTGCAAAGAATATTGAGCCTTCTGGTACGTTACGACTGTCAGTCGTAATTTCTGGATGTTCACAGAAAATCTGATATAATTCCTCGATGGACATATTATTATGAATTAGGACATTCCCCCAACCCCTTCCTTTCAGGACGGGGAGTAGTTACTCAATTGTATGATAAGGCAAATGAAACATTCTTTTTAGAGTCGTGAATGACAAAATGATTCCTTTGGAACTTCTCCTTGTCCTAAAAGGAAGGGTGTGGAGGAAGGTCATTTAACTAAATTTAAGCACAAAAGTACAAAGAATTTGTTATTGAAACAAAACAATTTGTATCTTTGCATAAAAAGTCAGAGAAAATGAGAGGATTGATACCATATACGATAAATGTCAGGGGTAAACTTGTAGATTTGAGTGAGCCTCAAATAATGGGAATACTTAACGTGACACCAGACTCTTTCTATAGCGGAAGTCGTAAGCAGACACAGGATGAAGTGAAAGAAAGGGTTGAACAGATTGTTGCAGAAGGTGGTCAGATGATAGACATAGGTGCGTATTCTTCACGTCCAGGTGCCGACGATGTTTCTCAAGAAGAAGAGATGCGACGCTTGAGAATGGGTATGGGTATTGTGCGTGAGATTGCCCCGGATATTCCTGTAAGCGTTGATACATTCCGTGCTGATGTTGCAAGGATGTGCGTGGAGGAACTTGGAGTTGATATCATTAACGATATAAGCGGATGTGAGTTGGATAAGGATATGTTTGCTACAGTCGCAAAGCTTGGTGTTCCTTACATCCTCATGCACATGAAAGGTAATCCGCAGAACATGCAGAACAATCCTCACTATGACAACCTGATGAAGGAGATTCTAATGTACTTTGCTGAGAAGGTTCAGCAGTTGCGAGACCTTGGACAGAAAGATATCATTCTTGACCCTGGATTCGGTTTTGCCAAGACTGTGGAGCACAACTATGAGTTGATGAATCATATGGATGAACTTAAGATTTTCGAGTTACCAATTCTTAGCGGTATATCACGAAAGAGCATGATATATAAGTTGCTTGGAACTAATCCGCAGGAAGCACTAAACGGTACGACTATACTCAATACCATATCACTTCTGAAGGGCGCAAGCATTTTGAGGGTTCATGATGTGAAGGAGGCAAGAGAAGTTGCTATCATGGTGAAAAAGACTTTGGAGAATTAAGATTTTTATATGTTGACTTTCTCGATATTCTTGTAGAAATAGAGTGTTCAGCGAGAACTCAAAAAACTTAATAACTTAGCACCTCCACTTTTAACTTTAATTTTTAACTTTTAATTCCACGTAGTGGCACTATGTTTGAATTTGGAGTAAAAGACGCAATAGACATATTCTGTGTAGCGACGTTACTGTTCTACATATACAGGTTGATGAAGTCGAGTGGTTCGCTCAACATCTTCTATGGCATCCTTGTGTTCGTCATCACATGGATCGCCGTATCGCAAGTGTTGCAGATGAAGTTGCTTGGTTCTATATTCGACAAGTTGGTGAGTGTAGGTGTCATTGCTCTTATCATCATTTTTCAGGAAGAAATCAGACGATTCTTCCTTACGCTCGGTTCACAAAGACGACTATCTGTGCTCACGCGTTTCTTCATCAAGCATGCCACGGATGACGACAAGCAGGATGATGAGACAATCCTTCCTATCGTGATGGCTTGTGACTATATGAGTAAGAACCTTCAAGGAGCGTTGATTATCATAGAGTGTGATATGTTGCTCAACGATATAACTAAATCAGGTGAAATTATAGATGCTAAGGTCAACACAGAATTGATAAAGAACATATTCTTCAAGAATAGTCCGCTTCATGATGGTGCTATGATTATTAGTCATGACCGTATAGTTGCTGCTGGATGTATCCTTCCTGTGAGCCATAGTCTTAACATACCAAAGGAATTGGGTCTCCGTCATCGAGCTGCTCTCGGAATAACCCAGCAGAGTGACGCCATAGCCATTGTGGTGAGTGAGGAGACTGGTGGTATATCTGTTGCACGAGGTGGAGAGTTTAAACTTCATATGGAGACAAATGCACTTGAGAACTATCTCATAAATGTGCTTGCTAAATAAATGTTTTAGAATGATAAGACTTAAGCATCTATATTATACCTTGTAGTGCTGATAACTTAATTGCTATGAACAAAAGATTTGTAAATACTATTATTGCTATTTGTGCCACATTCGCAGGATGTGTTGCACAGTCAAAAAATGACGTGATGAAGACTATGGAGCTTGCTAATGACTATTTCATCAACAAGTATCCAGATGCTGGTGCACCTACGTTTGTCAAGAAGATGCGTCCAAGTAACCTATGGACACGTGGCGTGTATTTTGAGGGACTTATGGCTCTCACGGAACTTGAACGTCAGACAGGTGGTGATAAATATGATGTATATTATAAGTATATCTACGATTGGGGTAATGCTCATAAGTGGACGCCAAGAAATGGTGTGACTACACGTGATGCGGATGATTATTGCTGTTCGCAGACATATATAGACATGGGACATATAGCTCCTACGCTGGAATGCTTTGACCATCTTATTGCTTGTCGTAATGTGCCGCAGACTCAAGGTAATGGGTCATCTACTGGTTCATTTGGTGACTGGACATGGATTGATGCCATACAAATGGGACTCCCTGCACTCTCAAAATTGAGTAGAGTGATGGAGTTACGTGGTGATAAGGATTATCTCCGTTATGCAGAACAGGGATGGCATATGTACCGCACATCCCGTGACAGTATAGCAGGAGGATTATTTAATACTAAAGAAGGACTTTGGTGGAGAGACAAGGACTTTGTTCCTCCTTATAAAGAACCTAATGGCAGAAACTGCTATTGGAGTCGTGGAAATGGTTGGGTATATGCTGCACTTGTACGTGCCATGGAGGCCCTTCCTTCTGATCCTCATTTCAAAGATTATAAGCGTGACTACCTCATGATGACCAAGGCTCTACTCAAGTGTCAGAGAGCAGACATGTATTGGAACGTGAGTCTTCATGATGAAAGCAACTATGGCGGTAAGGAATTGAGTGGAACGGCACTCTTCATTTACGGCATGGCATGGGGAGTGAATCATGGAATGTTACCAGTAAAGAAGTATAAGCCAGTTATTATTGCAACTTGGAATGCCATGGTCAAGGATTGCGTCCATGCTGATGGCTTCCTTGGATATGTACAGGGTACTGGTAAACAACCAAGCGACTCACAGCCTGTTACTTATGATAGGTGTCCAGACTTTGATGATTATGGGCTCGGCTGTTTCCTGCTTGCAGGAACTGAGATTGTGAAGATGAAATAAGGATATTCCACCAACTACTACCTTTCTTGGCTGGGAGTTGATATTATTGAGTTATTTGTATTTCAGATAACGAACAATTATACTGTTATATATTACTTTTTATTTAATCCTTTTTTCTTCTTTTCCACCATATATAATTTGATATGGATATTTGTTAGAAGAAACAATTTTCAGATTTTTAAGCGTTTGTGTGTTAAGAAGTCTGTTTCGTATTTTCTATCACTTTAAGTTTGGTGCTTGACGGATAATATCGTTACTTTGTGACAAAAATCATAAAAAGAAGTTATAAGATGAAGCGTATTGTTTTTATCATTACAATGGTGCTTGTGGCATCATCAACTATTCTGCCCTCTTGTAGTGGAGGTGGTACTCAGAAGAAAGGTAAGGCAACAGCAAAGGTGCTTAGCGCTCCTTATGAATTGTTGTTGGTGGCTCACAAGTCATGGCTGAGTGCAGGTGACGGTATTGAGTTTCGTCGTATAGTTGATTGTCCTATTGTTGGCATTCCTCAGTTGGAGCCAAACTTTCGTGTAACAGCTCTTGAACCTCATGACTACAAGGGTAAGTATCTCATGTACGGCAATATTTTTATTGCAGACATTGACGCTCGGTACAACGAACCAGAACTTGATGTGCAGTATGATGTAAATGCTTGTCCTCAGATTGTAATAACTGTCAAGGCACCTACGAGTGAACGTATGATGGCTTTCCTCGATGGCAAACAGGATAGTGTGCTTAATCTCTTTGTACAGCATGAGTTGAAGAGAGAACGCAACATTCTAATCAAGAGTCATAGTGCAGCTGTACTAAGGGCTGCTGACAAGATGTTTGGTGCAAAGTTTTTTGCACCTATTGATGTTGATGCTGTATTTAAAAAGGATAATTTTTTCCGTGCTGTATCAAGCAAGCGTTTTCAGGTTATGAACATTTGTATGTATTCTTATCCATATACTTCATTGGATGATTTCAACAAAGAAACATTTATCCAAAAGCGTGACTCTGCCATGAGAAAATGGGTATATGGCGATACAGAAGAAAACTATATGTGTACCGATCCTCGTAGTGTTGTGGATAAGAAGACAACTATGAATGGTAAGTTCGTTTATCAGGTTCGTGGTCTCTGGGTATATAATAAGGCACCATTTGGTGGCCCTTTTGTTTCTTATTCATTTGTTGATGAACCGAACAATCGTGTTGTCGTGGCGGAAGGTTTCATATGGGCTCCAGAAGAAAAGAAGCGTCCACTCATACGTGAGCTTGAAGCTGCTGTACAAACTGTGGAGCTCAAGTAATTTCGTTTAACGAAAAAACTACTTAATTCCCCAATAAACGTAAGCAACGGTACTTTATACTCCTTGTAAACATTTCTTGCGTAAAGGCTAAAATAGAGCAAATACAACATTTATTAGAAAAATAGTTGAATTGTAAATATAAATTTGTAACTTTGCCATGTACTAATTAAACTTAATCAGCCTATGTGGTTTTGGCCCTTTACCCGTGAAAAGACATATAAGGAGGCGGGACTTTTGAATGGAATGACAGATTGGCATACCCATATTCTTCCTGGTGTTGACGATGGAGTAGCGAATATGGATGATGCTGTCAAAACACTTAAGCAATACTCTCACATGGATATCCGTGAGGTATGGCTAACTCCTCATATCAATGTGGATATGCCAAATGAGACCGATGTTTTGCGTAAGCGTTTTGACGAATTGCAGCAAGTATATCAGAACTTTGAGCATAGTAGTGAACACCATCTTGTGAAGATTCATCTTGGAGGCGAGTACATGCTTGACTCCTTGTTATTAGAACGATTGTGCAAGCGTGATATCTTAACTTTAGGTGATGACACTCACTTGCTTCTGCAATTGGGCATTGCTAATCAGCCAGAGAAACTATTTGACAAGATACGTGAGATACAGAATGTCGGTTATGTGCCTTTGCTTGCTCATCCTGAGCGTTACTTGTATATGAGTCGTTCTGACTATCACACGTTGCGTAAGGATATGGGTGTTGAGTTTCAATTGAATCTTCCGTCGCTTGTTGGACTATATGGACCTGAAGCCATGAGAAGGGCAAAGATGTTGCTCGAAGCAGGATATTACACTTATGTTGGCTCTGACTTGCATAATCTTCACAAGTTTTATGCGGCAATTACGGAGTATAAGATAAGTACGAAACACATCGAATTGCTAAGGGAAATCGTTGATTCTACGGCTAAATAGATGTTATTGCATATTGAAAATGCGCATTTTTTTTAGAAATGCGCATTTTCTCATTTTAAAGTGCTACCTTTGCGCCATATTTGATAAGTGAAATAACTTTCGCTGGCTACAAATAAGAGCGATAGCGAAATTATAGTATTTTAATTATGGCTTATAATTTATTAAAAGGTAAAAAGGGAATTATTTTCGGTGCACTTAATGACCAGTCAATCGCATGGAAGGTTGCTGAGAAGGCTGTAGAAGAAGGAGCACAGATTGTTTTGACTAATACAGAGGTTGCATGTCGTATGGGTACTATCGATGAACTTGCCAAGAAGACTAATGCAACTATTATTCCAGCTGATGCTACAAGCGTGGCTGACCTTGAGAATCTCTTTGTCAAGGCTCAGGAAGCACTCGGAGGCAAGATAGACTTCGTTCTCCATTCATGTGCTATGTCTGTCAACATGCGTAAGAAGCGTACTTACGATGACCTCGACTATGGATTCCTTGACAAGACTCTTGATATTTCTGCAATATCTTTCCACAAGATGATTCAGGTTGCAAAGAAGCTTGATGCAATCGCAGACTATGGTTCAATCCTTGCACTTACATATGTTGCTTCACACCGTACATTCTTCGGCTACAACGATATGGCAGATGCTAAGGCTCTCCTTGAGTCTATCGCTCGTTCATTCGGTTACATCTACGGACGTGAGAAGAACGTACGTGTAAACACAATCTCTCAGTCACCAACTCCAACAACTGCTGGTGGTGGTATCAAGGGATTCGATGGCATGCTCGACTATGCTGACCGTATGTCACCACTTGGCAATGCAAGTGCAGACGAGTGTGCTGATTACTGTGTCGTTATGTTCTCTGACCTCACTCGTAAGGTTACTATGCAGACACTCTTCCACGATGGTGGATTCTCAAGTATGGGTATGTCACTCCGTGGTATGACTCAATATGAGAAGAGTTTCGTTGAGGAGAATAAGGATGAGAACGGTAAGATTATCTACGGATAATTTTTCTAAGGTTATTAGGTTTTAGGTCATTTGTCTTGATTATTTCTTTGACCTTTTAACCGCTATATATAAAGGTGCAGATGTCGTTATGACATATGCACCTTTTTCTTTTGTGTCATTTGAATGTTGCATTACCTTGGATTCGATGCTATTTTTCATTTTCTAAAATATATTAGAAATAATGATGTCAAAACTATGATTATTAGTTGTATGTAAGTACTGGTATAGTAAAAGATATGGTCTAAAGATTGTGTTATTAGTTGTCGAACGGACTATCAATAGTCGGTGGTGCTGACTATCGATAGTCGGTAATACAAACTATCGATAGTCCGTATGACAGACTATCGATAGTTCGTTTGATTGTAAATGTATGTACTTATGAGGGAAAACAAGTAGTTAATCCTCAAGCTGTTCATTATAGTCAAGTTCTGCCTCGACAATGAGGATGAGAGCATCGTGGTCATAAGGACCCATCTCCTCCTTCTTTGCCTTCTTCTCGATGACCTTGACGAGCTCCTCAACGTCGATGTCAATGAATCCGTCTGCATCTGCCTTGCTTTCCATCTTGTCAAGTTCCTCAAGGATGATGTCTATACAGTAGTAGATATCGTCTTCTGTGAACTTCTCACGGTTCTCCTGACCGATGTAGTTCAGGATGAAAGCCACTTCCTTGGCATCTTCTTCTGCGCCAAGGAGTATTTCGTTGTCTATGCTGCTCATATTGTTTATAGCAATGCCTTTACTTTCTCCTCAAGTACGGCCTTGGTTGCTGCGCCTACGCTCTTGTCAACCACTTCTCCGTTCTTGATGAATATGACTGTTGGCACGTTGCGAATGCCGAATTCTGCTGTGAGGTCTTCAGCTTCTTCTACATCGACCTTGCCAATGATTACCTGTCCCTCGTACTCGCTTGCGAGTTCTTCAATGATTGGACCAATCTTCTTGCATGGGCCACACCATGTTGCCCAGAAATCCAATACCATAGGCTTGCCCTGTGCTGCAAGTTCCTTGTAGTTGTCTTCGTTGATTACCATAGCTTAAATGTTTGTGAATTATTATTTGTTAATTGTGTATGTCAGATTATCTCTTTCGAGTATGTTGAGGAAGTGTCTGGTTACAGTCACCTTGAACTTTGTCGAATAGAGGTCGATACCAGTATTGTCTGGCGAGATGATGCAGAAGTATAGCTTTGTGTTGCCTTCTGATTGTTCTGCCTCTGCAAGTATATCGTTGACGAGTGTCTCGGATAGTTCTTCCACAGGAATGTTGATGTAGATGTTTTCGATAATCGAGTTCTTTACATCTTCCATGAGCCTTATGGAGTTGAACTGCATGCTGAACCTTGTTGGGTCAAATCTTCCTGGAACAATCTTGGCTGTGATGTAGAGTGATGTTCCTACCACAAACTGGTGTGCGAAGTCGAGGAAGTCCTGACCGAAGAGTGCAAGCTCGCCTGAACCGGAGTAGTCCTCCATTGTGATTATGGCATAAGGCTTGTTGCTCTTGCTTATTCCGTTGCGTACACTTGTTACGATTCCTCCGAGTGTTATCTTGTCGAGTTTGGATAGCTCTGCTTTGTTCTCGAGTTCTGCCATCTTGGTGTTGCAAGCATGATCGAGTACGATTGCGTAGTCGTCAAGAGGATGTGCTGAGAGATAGATACCTACAAGTTCACGTTCCTTGTTGAGACGCTCTATCGAGCCCCATCTTTCAAAGTTCTTAGGTGGTATTGGACGTACAATCTCTATCATATCCATACCGAAGAGGGAGTTGGCAGCCGAGTTCTTGTCCTGCTGATACTTCACTCCGTAACGCAGGAGTAGGTCGAGGAATGTCTCGTTGTTCTTACTGCCGTTATCGGCAAAGTATGCCTCACGTGGAATGTCGAAACAGTCGAGTGCTCCAGCAAGGATGAGACTTTCAAATCCCTTACGGTTACAAGCCGAGAGGTTCACTCGCTCAAGAAGGTCATATACGGATTCATACACTCCGTTCTTGTCACGTTCCTCGATGATGGCGATGGCAGCCGATTCGCCCATACCCTTGATGGCAGAAAGTCCGAAACGTACCTCGCCTTTCTTGTTCACACCGAAATCGACGAACGACTCGTTTACGTCAGGACCAAGGCAATGGATGTTGATGTTCTTACACTCATCCATCAGTTTGGTTATTTCCTTGATGTCGTTCTTACGACGTGTCATGATGGCAGCCATGAACTCGGCCGGGTAGTGAGCCTTGAGGTAAGCAGTCTGGTAAGCCACCCATGAGTAGCAGGCAGCATGCGACTTGTTGAAGGCGTAGGATGCGAACTTTTCCCAGTCACCCCAAATCTTGTCAAGTATCTTGGCATCGTGACCATTCTTCACTCCTCCCTCGATGAACTTAGGCTTCATCGCATCTACGATATCCTTCTTCTTCTTACCCATCGCCTTACGGAGGGCATCAGACTCACCTCGCGTGAAGTTGGCAAGCTGACGGGAGAGAAGCATGACCTGCTCCTGATACACCGTGATTCCGTAGGTATCCTTGAGGTACTTTTCCATACAGTCAATATCGTAAGTGATAGGCTCAAGTCCGTTCTTACGCTTGATGAATGATGGAATGTAATCCATAGGTCCCGGACGGTAGAGTGCGTTCATCGCAATCAAGTCCTCGAACACGGTCGGTTTGAGTTCCTTGAGGTATTTCTGCATACCTGCCGACTCAAACTGGAATGTACCCACGGTAAGTCCTTTCTGATAGAGTTCGTAGGTCAGTTCATCGTCGATAGGAATGTGGTCGAGGTCGATGTCTATGCCATGTACTGCCTTGACTATTCGACAGCATTCTTTCTGTTCCGAGAGTGTCTTGAGACCCAAGAAGTCCATCTTGATAAGGCCTGTTGACTCGATGACGTGTCCGTCATATTGTGTTACAGCCGTCTTGATGTCTGGAAAATCAGGGTCGTCTGCCGTTGATACCGGCACATGGTCGGATATCGGGTCACGGCATATAATGAAACCACAAGCATGGATACCAGTACCTCGTACTGTTCCTTCGAGCATCTGTGCATACTTGATGGTGTTACGTTCGTTTTCTTCGAGACTTGTCTCTGCTGCCTTGAGTGAAGGAGTACACTTGATGGCGTTAGGAAGGTTCATCTTCATGCCGTCAGGCAGACGGTCAGGAATGTCCTTACACCATCCATTGACGATGGCAAGAGGCACTTTCTCCACACGCGCTACATCCTTTATGGCATTCTTTGTAGCCATGGTACCGTAGGTGATGATGTGGGCACAGTTCTCATGACCGTACTTGTCCATTACCCATTGTAGCACCTTACCACGACCGTCATCATCGAAGTCTGTATCGATATCAGGGAGTGAGATACGGTCAGGGTTAAGGAAACGCTCAAACAGGAGGTCATACTTGAGTGGGTCAATCTTCGTGATACCAAGACAGTAAGCCACAACCGAACCTGCGGCTGAACCACGTCCAGGTCCTACCCACACTCCAAGTTCCTGACGCGCTGAGTTGATGAAGTCGGACACGATAAGGAAGTAGCCAGGGAATCCCATTGTCTTCATGATGTGAAGCTCAAATCGGATGCGGTCTTCCACATTTGCAGGTATTCCGTATGTTCCCTTTATGAGGTCGTTGGCTGTGAGAGGTCTTGAAGTGCCTGAGCCGTAACGAACCATTGCTCCCTCGTAGGCGAGTTTGGCAAGGTAGTCAGCCTCAAACTTGATGCGGTAAATCTTGTCATAGCCACCGAGTTTCTTAATCTTCTTCTGACCGTCCTCTTCGTTCATCTGGTTTTCACCATTCTCGTCGCTGGTGAACTCCTTGTATAGGTCTTCCTCTGAATATTTCTTCCTCCATTCTTCTTCAGTACCGAAGTCTTCTGGGATAGGGAAGAACGGCATGATAGGGTCACTCTCAAGGTTGTATGTCTCTACCTTGTCGAGAATCTCTATCGTGTTGCTGAGTGCCTCAGGAACGTCGCTGAAGATTTCGTTCATCTCCTCCTTTGTCTTGAACCACTCCTGCTTGGAGTAGAGCATACGGTTGTCGTCGTTCAGGTCCTGACCTGTCGAAAGGCAAAGGAGATGGTCGTGTGCCTCTGCGTGTTCCTGCTCCACAAAGTGTACGTCGTTGGTACATACGAGTTTGATGCCATATTCCTTGGCAAACTGTATGAGTACCTCGTTAGCTTGTTGCTGAAGTTGGAATGTCTCACGGTTAGCCCTTTGCATCGGGTCTTTAACCTCGTGACGCTGGAGCTCGAGATAATAGTCGTCGCCAAATATGCTCTTATACCACAACATCGTCTCCTTTGCGCCTTCAATGTCTCCTTTAAGAATCTTAGAAGGCACCTCACCAGCAATACAAGCCGAACAGCAGATGATGTCCTCATGATACTTCTCGAGGTCGGCATGGTCGGTACGTGGTTTGCCATAGAAACCATCCACCCAAGCACGTGACACGAGCTTAATGAGGTTCTTGTAACCGTTCTCGTTCTTGGCAAGGAGGATGAGGTGTGCACGCTTGCGGTCAAAATCCTTGTCCTTGTCCTCTTTTCTTCGTGCGGCAACATACACCTCACAACCGAATATAGGCTTGAAAGGCTCAAGTTCTTCCTTCTTTCTGCCCTTGTTGACCTTGTTGCAATAGTCAAACAAGTCTTTCACACCAAACATATTACCATGGTCGGTGATAGCAACGCCTTTCATTCCGTTCTTGATAGCCTTGTCAACTATTCCTGGGACAGTTGACATACCATCCAAAATGGAGTATTGAGTATGTACATGTAAGTGTATGAAGTCTTCCATCAAAGAAAAATTGTTTTGTGGAGCAAAATTAGTAAATATTTTGTAAAATCAATGAATGTTTTTCTATATCTTTGCGTAAAAATTCGACTTACGCATTATGACGTAAGAATTGTGCGAGCAAAAAGTGTTTTCGGAACAGTCGGGAGCAAGTACTGACTAAGTACTGACTCATATGAGACTAAGTACTGACTCTGACCTGTATTTTCATACAGGAGTTAACAGTTAAAAGTTAACAATTAAAAGTTGAGTTGAGAAGTTGGAAATTCCTGTGCAACACAGCATACGGGTAATCTTTAATTTTTAACTTTTAACTTTTAATTTTTAACTCTTTCGACACGAAGCATGAGTGGAGAAAGTTGGCATAAAGCAAGCATAAAGAAAAGATAAAAACAGATTACAGTTACAATATGGGTATTTCACAAGGATTAGCATTAGAACAGAAGCAGAAGATGCTCCAGCGTCTTTCGCCACAGCAGTTGCTGTTGGTGAACCTTTACGAGATGCCCGTAACCGAGTTGGCTGAAGAGGTCAAGAATAAGATTTACGATAACGAGGCTCTTGAAGAAGGTACAACTGGACGTTCATCAGATAATGATACGGATGCCGATTTCACTCCCGATGTTGAAAATGACGAAGGGGTTGAGACTGAGGAATATGTTGCTCCTGAGACCTATGACACAGGAATACTTGGTGACTCGGAAGATGAAGGAGGGGCAGGCTCACGTGGTTATGACGACAAGCAGCAGGAAATACCTATCGGTCAGACAGTCACATTCCTTGATGACCTCTGGTCGCAAGTGGCAAACTATAACCTTACAGAACAACAATTCTCGATCATAGAGTTCCTTATCGGTTCGTTGGACGATAACGGCTATCTGTCTTCTTCATCATACGACATCGTGGACGACCTGATGTTCAGCCAGAATGTCTATGCCACCGAGGACGAGGTTGAGGAGATGATTGCCATTCTTCATCAGTTTGACCCTCCAGGCATAGGGGCACGTGACACTCGTGAGTGTCTGCTCATACAGTTGGACAGAATACTCGAAGATGGCAATAACCAAAAATTCGAGAAACTTGAACTCGTTCAAGATGCAAGGGAAATAGTTGATAAGTACTACAACCTCTTCATCAACAATAATAAGGATAAGCTCGTACAGCTTACGGGTTACAGCATCCTCCATCTTGAGGATGTGTTTGGAGTCATTCGCAAACTCAATCCTTATCCAGGACTTGCGCTTTGTGAGTCAATATCTGGAGCATCACAGACGGTAACGCCTGACTTCATACTCACTACCGAGCAAGATGGAAACATCAGCATCACGCTCAATGGTGGTTATATGCCAAGTTTTCATCTTAGCCATGACTATCTTAACCTCGTGAAGATGATGCAGGATTCGCCTTCGAAGATGAGTCGTCACGACAAGGCACGATTCGACTATATGAAGAGTAAGGTGGATGATGCACGTATGTTTATCGAAGCCATGCACCAGAGACAGCATAATCTGGAGAAGGTGATGAGGACGATAGTCGATTTTCAACACAAATTCTTCCTGACACAGAACGAACGAGACCTCAACAACCTCATTCTCGTGGATGTGGCTTCACGGACAGGACTTGACGTATCGACCGTATCACGTATCTGCCGTAGCAAGTACGCCCTCGTGGATGGGAACTTGTACAAGTTGTCACAATTTTTCAAACGCAACAGTACCAATGCCGCAGGTCAGGAGATTGACCTTGATGATGTGGAGAAGGCACTCCGTGAGATTGTGAACAACGAGGATAAACAGAATCCGTATTCTGACGAGAAGCTTGCCGAGTTGCTTCATACAGCCAAGGGCATCAAGGTGAGTCGTCGAACAATAAATGTATATAGAAAAAAATTAGGTATTCCTTCGTCAAGCAACAGAAAAAACTAATGAATGAAAAGAGATTGATGCGGATGGCTAAGTTTTTGTCTGCCGTTCTTTCCCCATTTTACGCTCCGCTGTGGATTGTACTTGGACTGTTTACATTCAGTTATCTGCGTATGTTGCCTTTCGTATATAAGGCTTATATGCTTGGAATGATTTACATCTTCACGGTACTCATCCCACGTACGGGAATCAACATATTCCGTATCTTCAACAAGTGGACGCATCTCCAGTTGAGCAATAGAGAGCATCGCCACTTGCCTTACATACTTACAGTTATCAGCTACGCCACATGTCTTGTGCTGATGACACACATCAAGGCAGCCATGTTCTTCAAGGGCATTGTTATAGCTGCCCTCATCTCTCAGCTGGTTTGTGTTGTTGTCAATGCTTGGTGGAAGATAAGCACCCACATGGTAGGCATGGGAGGACTCGTAGGCGCACTCATAGCGTTCAGCTACATCTTCTTCTTCAATCCTGCCATTCCTGTTTGCATCCTTATTCTTCTGTCAGGCGCACTCGGCACGAGCCGTATCATCCTGCGTCAGCATACCGTTGCACAGGTCTTCGTGGGGTTTGCTGTCGGCTTTGCCTGCACGATGTTCTTTATCTTGTACAACTGGTTCGTAGATTTTTAACTCAACGCGCGTTCGTATTCGAGAACAAAAAGCTTACGAACTCAAGAACGTAAGAACTTAAAAACTCAAAAACTCACAAACTCACAAACTTACAAACTTACAAACTCAAAAACTTAAACATATGAAGCCAATTGTTTCAATCATTATGGGCAGCACATCTGACCTTCCAGTAATGGAGAAGGCTGCCAAGTTCTTTGATGAGATGCAGATTCCTTTTGAGATAAATGCTCTTAGTGCTCACCGTACACCAGATGCCGTTGAGGCTTTTGCCAAGGGAGCAAAGGAACGTGGCATAAAGGTCATCATAGCAGGTGCAGGTATGGCTGCTGCACTCCCAGGAGTAATTGCAGCAAGCACAACTCTTCCTGTTATCGGAGTACCTGTAAAGGGTTCTGTACTCGATGGAGTGGATGCTGTCTATTCCATGCTCCAGATGCCTCCAGGCATTCCTGTAGCCACAGTAGCCATCAATGGCGCTCTCAACGCAGGAATCCTTGCCGTTCAGATGCTTGCTCTCTCAGATGAGGCTCTTGCCGAGAAGTTTGCTCAGTACAAGAACGGCCTTCGTAAGAAGATTGAAAAAGCGAACGAGGAGCTTAAGGAAGTCAAGTTTGAATATAAATGTAATTAATAACTGACTAATAACTGACCCACCCCAGCCCTCCCTACAGGGAGGGAGCAGGATTGCTTGTTCGCTGCTTTTTGCATTCGTGGTAACTCAGTTTCCTCCCTGTAGGGAGGGGTAGGGTGGGTCCGATATTTTAATATAATGATTGATTTATTCAACTATTCACGTCGTTGGAGTTCAGAGGTTAATGTCGGTGGCGTACTCATGGGTAGTGTATGGCCAATCCGTGTACAGTCAATGGCAAATACCTCAACAATGGACACAGAAGGCTCTGTGGCTCAGGCTAAGCGTATTGTTGATGCTGGTGGCGAGATTGTACGTTTCACCACTCAGGGTAAGCGCGAGGCTCTGAACATGAAGAATATCAACGCAGGACTTCGACAGCAAGGGTATAACGTGCCACTTGTGGCAGACGTACACTTCAATGCTGCCGTGGCTGATGTTGCTGCCACGATATGCGAGAAGGTGCGTATCAATCCGGGTAACTATGTTGACCCTGCACGCACATTCAAGAGCCTTGAATATACAGACGAGGAATATGCTGCCGAGATAAAGAAGATAGAGGACAAGTTCGTTCCTTTCCTTAATATATGTAAGGAACATCACACAGCTATCCGTATAGGTGTGAACCACGGAAGTCTCTCTGACCGTATCATGAGCCGTTATGGTGACACTCCTGAGGGTATGGTGGAGTCATGTATGGAGTTCCTCCGTATCTGTGTACGTGAGCAGTTTAAGGATGTTGTCATCTCCATCAAGGCAAGTAATACGGTCGTCATGGTTCGTACCGTACGACTTCTCGTTACTACTATGGATAAGGAAGGCATGGCTTTCCCACTTCATCTTGGCGTGACGGAAGCAGGTGATGGTGAGGACGGACGTATCAAGAGTGCCGTGGGTATAGGTGCACTCCTCTCAGATGGTATTGGCGATACTGTACGTGTTTCACTCTCTGAGGCACCTGAGAACGAGATTCCTGTTGCACGCAAACTTGTTGACTATGCCATCAACTCACGTAAGGATGCAGAACTCCCTATCGAGGAGTTTATCCTTCCTGACGAGTACAAGTGGCTTCGTCCGGAGAAGCGTAAGACAGTTCCTGTCACAATCCCTGGGCTTAAAGAGGCGAACGGTGAAGAAGTCAAGGCTATTGGTGGCGACAATGTGGCTGTGGTACTCAATGAAGTACCTATACGCAATACCGTTGTCCTCAATCCTTACCGTCTCAATGCCGAGAATGTTAAGTTCCTCAAGAATCATCCAGAGGTACTCATCGTGAGTCTTCCACAGTCACCAAACAAGCTTGGTGAACATCGTGCACTCGCTTTCCAACTCATGAATCTTGGTGTGAAGAACCCTATGCTCATCTGCCAGACATATCAGGAGGACAACATAGAAGACCTCCAACTTAAGTCTGCACTTGACTCAGGAGTCCTCTTTATTGACGGTCTTGCAGATGGTATTATCCTCCTCAATGCCTCCTCAATGATTCCTCAACAGCAGATTACAGATACAGCTTACGGCATACTTCAGGCATCACGCACACGCTTCACCAAGACAGAGTACATTTCTTGTCCTGGATGTGGACGTACACTCTACAACCTTGAGGAGACAATCAAGAAGATTAAGGCTGCAACAAGTCATCTTAAAGGACTCAAGATAGGTATCATGGGATGTATTGTCAACGGTCCTGGTGAGATGGCAGATGCTGACTACGGCTATGTAGGTGCTGGAGTAGGCAAGGTAAGTCTCTATAAAAAGAAGGAATGTATCGAGAAGAATATCCCGGAGGCAGAAGCCGTGGAACGCCTCATCAAGTTTATCGAACAAGATCAGAAAGGAGCATAACGTATGAAACAAACAGATATAAAGGCACTTGCCAAAGAAGATGTATTCAAGCTCATTGATAATGACTGGATGCTTGTGACAGCAGGAACAGAAGACCATTTCAACACTATGACTGCCTCTTGGGGTGGCATTGGAATCCTTTGGAATCGTCCAGTTGCGTTCCTCTTTATTCGCCCAGAGCGTTACACACACGAGTTTCTCGAAGCCAACGAGCGACTATCGCTCAGCTTCTTCACAGAGAAATATCGCAAGGCTCTCCAGTTGTGTGGTAGCAAGTCAGGACGTGACATGAACAAAGTTGAAGCCGCAGGACTTCATCCTCTCAATGTAGCCGACGGAGTTATTGGATTTGATGAGGCTCGTCTCACCATTTCATGTCGTAAACTCTTCCAGACAGACATGCAGCCATGCAACATCCTTGACAAGGAAATACTTGAGCGCTTTTACACAGGACCGCATGGTGGTGGCTATCACACGATATATGTGGCTGAGATTGAAGGTGTGTACGAGAAATAAGCGGTATTCTGTACCTTCGCACATTTGACGTTTACAATCACAATGATAGCGGCATCACTTACGAAAGAGTGGTGCCGCTATCTTGTAGCTATTCCGTGATAACAAAGAAACGAACAGACAAACTGCCCGTTCGTTTCATTAATGCTGTACGTCAGAACTTAGAAGCCACCTGGGGTGTCGCCGCCACCAGGATTGCTACCGCCGCCGGAGTTACCTCCTCCGTTGTTGTCATCATCATCGTCGCCCATCAAGACTTTCTCACGCTCTTCTGTGCCAGTTCTCTGAACACTTGCGTCCATTGACTGAAGTAATTCCGTGAACTTCCTGCAGCTTTCAGCCCTTACCCTTACGGTGATACCAGCCTTTGACACAAGGTCTCCTGCATTTTCGACAGTCAGTTCTGTTACGGTTGGGTCAAGCTGGCGGGCACGCTCGAGGTTGATATTACCACCCTTTACGTGGATGTCAGGGTACATTCTCAATGCCACGTCCTTGCCGTTCTTCAACTGTACGGCAAATCCCATTGACATCAGCTGGGCAGCAGCCTTGCAGAAGTTCTCAAGCACGGCCTTGGCAACTTGTTCCGGGATAAGAGGGTTCTCATGACAGATTTCACGTGCAAGTGCATTTTCATCGCAGGTTTGCACTTCTTCGTTGGCTGTAATGGTCTTTTGGTCAACGCCTAAAGCCTCGTAGCCATTGTTAAGGAATACTTTGTATTTTATCATAATATTGTATTTTGTGGATTAATGAAAAATGTTGATAAACATCTATTCATGGGGGGCAATAATGTGTCCTCGATGGATGTCAGAAATCGATCCTCGATTGATGTTGCATATCGATCCTCGATTGATGTTATATATCGATCCTCGATCGATGTTACATATCAATCCTCGATTGATGTTACATATCAATCCTCGATTGATTTTATACCTCTTCCCGATGCCTTTTTGTCAGCATTGCGTCAGAGGTAACAAGACAAATGGTGGTATTCCTCCGGCTTGATTTGTTAAAGAGTTACAGTTCATAATGATTATTGTTTTTTTTGATTTGGGTGGTTTAGTTTTCGCTGGCTAAAATACTGTCAATTATTCTATGCACCAAGGAATGAATATAATATTTTGTGCCATAAAGTGACAATCCATGCGATTTATTGCCTTGAATCAATAGAATTACACCCAATATGCAAACTCTACGTGACAATTTGTGTGTTAATTCGTCATTTATCTCTTTATTGTTTTGTTCTTATCTGGAATTAGTATTTTTTGTATCTTTGCATATCGTTACTTTTAATACTATAAATCATGGCAACAAATATATTGGATCAAATCGTTAAACAGGGTTTTGGTTGATTTGAAAGGCTTAATTAGACGTTTTTTCGTTATTGGAGCTGTTTTTAGTGGTATAACGACACAATAAACATCTTTCAGTTTGGCTGTCCGTCAAGTTGAAGTATCAAATGCAAACGATGATTTTAAGCGGACACCCCAAAAGCAAAAAGACTATGTTGTCAATTACGAACAACATAGTCTTTTGTTTGGTGCGCCTGACAGGACTCGAACCTGCACGCCGCGAGACATTAGATCCTAAGTCTAACGCGTCTACCAATTCCGCCACAGGCGCATAGTTTGTTAAACCGAGTGCAAAGGTAAGAAAATATATTTAATTATCAACCATCAAACGTTGCTTTTTTATAAAAACTATTATTTCAAACCTATTCCATGGATTGAGTTATCAGATACCGACGTGCATACTCTATATATGTATCCTTGCCATGCGAAGTCTCCGCGCCACTCATCTGGAGAGAAATATCTGGCTCTATGCCAAACTCGGTATGCTTCATATCCTTGTCATAATACACCACAGCAGAATAGCGTACTGACCAGCCGTTTGGTATCTCGCTGTGGAATGGCATACCACTACCGCCACCAGTACGGTCACCTATAATTGTGACATTAGGAGCACCCTTGACACACTTCACAAAGTCGTTGGTTGCACTAAAGCATCCACGATTGGTAAGGATTACCACAGGCTTGTTCCATCGAAGTCCATCGTATGGCTCCAAGTACTCAGCAATAGGAGTGGAGAAATCATTGTGCCCCTTTCCTGTCTTATGACTCACATAACCGATGAGAGTCTTTTCATCAATAAGGCGTGCTGCAAGCCTATGAGCCGTGGTAAGCTGACCGCCACCATTGTCACGGATGTCAAGTATCATGCCTCGGCACAGACCTACGATATTTATCATGTGGGATATGTTGCCATCGCCTATTGCCTTGTCAAAGCTCTCGCAACGTACATACGCTATGTTGTCATCCAAGATAACAAACTTGAGGCCAGAGGCTATGTTGTAGTCATGACCAAGATAGAGATTTACGATACTGTCATTATAGTTGAGAGGGAAATCCTCAAAGTAACTCCAGTTACGTGCTATGTCGAAAGGAGCACCTATATTCACGTGTCCATCCTTCAGTTCTGCCACCATGTTACACAGCACCTCAAAGAGTTGCTTCTGTGTCATCTTCTCGTTGACGTATGCAGAGTAACGTGTGTGCACTTCGTTCCAGTCAACCCCAAGCTCCTTCTGCTTGTAGTCAAAGAAACAGTAGTGCTCATCCATCAGTCGCCAAAGAGCCTCAAAATTGCCTCTATTGCTATTGTCGTATTCGTCCTCTGTTATGCAACTGCCAAAGGAAAATACCGTCACGAGCGTCAGTATGTAAGCTATCGTCTTTTTCATCTTGATTTACGGAATAATGTTGTAGTCATTCCCACCATGAACGTCTGAGTGTAGGAGTGGTATTTAATGTCGTGAATCTTTGACTGCATGAAGTCGCCTGAATAGCCGAAGCGTATCTTATGCCCCGTGAGTACTGGTACTTCAAATGTCAGGAGGTGACGGAGCGAAGGCATATTGCCAGGATAGACACACACGATGCCGTTGCGACTGTCATCAAGCTTGTACAACTCATAATATGACTCACCATATTCTGGAGAATGAGCAAGTCCAACGAGAGGAGCAGACACTCGGTAATCCACATGAACGGGAATATTCCATGCCTTGAAGTCGTACATAGCCATAACCTTGGCATCAAGTGTAACACTTAGTTTCAGCTGAGCTGGGTTATTGCCATTACGCTCATTATACACGCCACCTACGTATGCGTTGAACATAGGACCAGCATAAAGGCTGAACGAACCATTGGTATAGAAATTACGTAGAACACCAATATTCCATCTTGCCCCACCAGCAAGACCACTCACATTCTTGGTACGATTCTCAATAATGGAAGCGTCCGTAGTGATCTGAGTATGGTAAAGGTAGTCGCTTGTGTCTCCTTTGCCAAGTCTCACCTTGCATGGAGTCAGCGATTCAAACATAAACTTGAAGTTGGAACCTGTATAATTATATGGAGAGAGATAAGAGTCAAGCACATTGGCATGACCATATCCCACCATATAGGAGTGTCGCACTTCACCCTTCTCCATCCTGTCCTGAGCAAAGGAGTGGATAGACAAGAGAAGGAGTGTGCCAAGGAACACCTTCTTCAAGTGTAAAGTGTAAAGTGAAAAGTGAATATTATTCTTTACCATACTAAACTTTGTTCTCGCATAGTTTTGTATTCTACTGGAGCCTTTCCCCAATCCCCTCCCTATAGGGAGGGTTAGGGTGGGTCTTCTTAGAACAGCTTCAACTGTCCTGTGAGTTCATCGCGGATATCGCTATCGCTCTTGCCCTCATCTGGGTCAACTATCTCCTGCACTTCCTCGGCAGAGTCTTCAGACTCCTCCTCTGGTTCTGGGAAACGCGTAGGTTCAAGTTCCGTAACGCTTTCGATAGGATATGTAGTGAGTCGTTTACCCTTTGCCTTGAAGCCCTTGACAGCAATGAACTGTTCAGCATCCACTTCCTCGTCAGCACGTGCGACATTAGGGTCGTTGAACTTGATGAGCAAGCGTGGGAATACTGTGTCGGTAAGGAGAATCTCCTTGCTGTCAGGATTGTCGCCAAGATAGTTCTGCTTCTTTGACGATGACTCCATAAGGAATCGCTTGATGTAAGGCATATTCTGGTTGTCTGCATCCCAGAGGACGGCTGTCCATACCTTGTGAGGATTATATTTCTCTATACGGGCAATATTCTGCTCGTAATGGTTGTTGATGTCAAAGTTTGTTGTGTAGAACTCTCCATTGTCGAGTATCACAAGTATCTGGTCCTCGTTGTGGAACTCACCGAGGTATGTACCATGTTCATCGTAGTTGAGACGCTGGATGTCCTTGTCAAACCATACCTTACGACCGCCGAGTGTACTGCCTCCATGAGCCTTGAGCTGAATGCGGAATATCTCGTTCTTCGTAAGGAGATTACCTCTTGAGGCACGTCCCTTGATAGCAATCTCAGAGAAGTCCTTGTCAAATGTGAGCTTCTTGATCTTCTCGTATGGCTTGAGCGTAACCTTGATGATTTCCGCCTCACCATTGGCATTGGCTGAGAAGTAAGTGATACGGCTCTTAGGAGTACCCATGGTAGCATCATACTCACGGTCACGTGTCATGGCTGTAACATTGAAACGCTTGATGTATGACACACCAGACGCACCATCCTTGTAGCACACGTTGTAGATTGTACGTGAGTCATTCTTCTTGAAGATGGCAACATGTATGATTTCAGCCTTGCGCTTCTCCTTCTTTGACTTCTCCGTCTCGCCAACGAATACCTTGTCAGCCACCTTCATGACCTTGTACGTACCATCACGGTAAAAGAGGATGACATCATCAATATCTGAACAGTTGCATACGAACTCATCCTTCTTCAATCCAGTACCGATGAATCCATCCGTGCGGTTGATGTACAGTTTCTGGTTAGCCTCAGCTACAGTTGCTGCCTGAATAGTGTCGAAGTTGCGAATTTCCGTGAGACGTGGGTGCTCAGCACCATACTTCTCCTTGAGATAGCGGAACCAGTTGGCTGTAACCTCCACGAGGTTTGCAAGGTCCTTATTGATGCTGTCAACCTCTGCCTTGTATTTGGCGATAAGCTCGTCAGCCTTATCCTTGTTGAACTTGAGGATGCGAGCCATCTTGATTTCCATAAGACGAAGGATGTCGTCACGTGTCACCTCACGTATGAACTGCTCCTTGAATGGTTCGAGTCGCTTGTCAACATAGTCGATAGCATGATCCATGTCTGGTGCCTGCTCAAATTCCTTGCCCTTATAGATGCGCTCTTCAATGAATATCTTCTCAAGACTTGCAAAGTGAAGCATCTCAAGTATCTCGTCACGACGTATCTCAAGTTCACGCTTGATTAGTGACTTTGTATAGTCAACGGACTTCTTCACCACGTCGCTTACGCCAAGGAACTTAGGCATACGCTCGTCGATGACGCAACAGTTAGGTGAGATGCTGATTTCACAATCCGTGAATGCATAGAGTGCATCAATCTGCTTGTCGCTTGACACTCCAGGTACAAGGTGAACAAGTATCTCTACCTCGGCAGCCGTATTATCTTCAATCTTACGAGCCTTAATCTTACCCTTCTCCACAGCCTTGGTGATAGAGTCGATAAGTGACTCGGCTGTCTTGCTGAAAGGAATCTCACGAATGACGAGAGTCTTATTGTCAAGTTTCTCAATCTTGGCGCGTATCTTGACACTACCTCCACGCTGACCATCGTTGTACTTTGACACGTCTATGCTACCTCCTGTGAGGAAGTCAGGATAGAGTACAAAAGGCTTCTCGTAGAGATAATCAACGGCAGCATCGCATATCTCGTTGAAGTTATGAGGAAGAATCTTGGAACTAAGACCTACGGCAATACCTTCCACTCCTTGTGCAACAAGGAGAGGGAACTTAACAGGGAGAGCTATAGGTTCCTTGTTACGTCCGTCGTAAGACAGTTTCCAATCTGTAGTCTTAGGATTGAACACCACATCGAGAGCAAACTTACTGAGACGAGCCTCAATGTAACGTCCTGCTGCAGCATCATCACCCGTAAGGATGTTACCCCAGTTACCCTGATGGTCGATAAGCAGTTCTTTCTGACCCATCTGTACGAGGGCATCCTTGATACTCGCATCTCCATGAGGATGAAACTGCATGGTGTGACCCACGATGTTGGCAACCTTGTTGTAGCGACCATCATCCATACGCTTCATGGAATGAAGGATACGACGCTGTACAGGCTTCAGTCCATCCATGATATGAGGAACGGCACGTTCAAGGATTACGTAGCTTGCATAATCCAGGAACCAGTTCTGATACATTCCGCTAAGATGATGAGTGATACTGTCACCCATCTTTGACGGGTCATAGTCACTCTTAGGAGGCATACCAGGTACGACAGGCTCGACAACAACATCCTCTTCCTCGGCATCAGTCTCAGAAGTGGCATCCTCGTCCTCATTCATCTCTGTATCTGTCACCTCTTCAGGTTCGTCCAGGCGTTCGTTTTCACCAACGCCCTCATTTTCCAATTCTTCTTCGTCTTTCTTTTTGCTCATAGTGCATTTTACCAATTTGGTGCGAAGTTACGAAATAGCGAAGAAAAAAACAAAAGTGGGAAGTTAAACTTTCTTAGTTTTCCATTTTTTGAGGTCATAGGTTGCATTATTCCGCTTCATTATGCCGTATGTCTGTTACCCTTTTCACAATCACAATGCACTATTTCTAATGGTTTGTTTTACTGTATTTGTCAGGGCATGAAAATCGAACGAGGATTGATGTTGTATATCAATCGAGATACGATTTACCACATCGATCGAGGATCAATTTCACACTTGTATTATAGACAATAAAACAACTTGGAACGTGGGAGCATTCCAAGTTGTTTCTTGTCTATTGATAGTGTCAGAATTTGCTTTTATTTGTTTCCACTTTTATATACACTTCATGGGTATGAATGTTTTCTTCCGCGTATGCGGTTCCTTCTGTTGATGAGTTATATGTGTAAGCGAAGAACATATTTTCTTTGTCGAATGTTACGTTTGCTTTCTTGACGATGTTGCTTTTGTTGCAAACTTCTTCTCCGTCCTTGTTTTGTATGTAACTGTATTCTTCTGAAAGAACAATTTCCTTGTTCTCCAAAGTCCAATGTCCATTTGTTCTTACATTCCAGCCTTTCTTCTTAAGCAGTTCATCTGTATTGTTATAATAACTTGAGAAGTCATTATAGCCATAACTGTTTCCTGCAAGGGAGTATGTCTCGTATGTCCCGTTTCCATAAACGAAGAGAACAGAGTTGAATAGTGTGCTATAAGACGTGGTAGGAACTACATCGTTTGCTGATACGTCAATTCTAACCCACGTTCCAGCAACTTTCTTACGATAAGCATCGTCTTCGCTACCATCCCAACAGGATGTAAACATACTAAGAGTTGTCACCATGAGTGACAAGTAGATTAAAGATAAATACTTTTTCATTGAATTTATTGTTTTATTATAAAGATTATTTTTTCTTCACGTCTATTGCATGACCTATGCATCCGCTTGGCTGCTGAATGTTGAGAATAGAGCAGATGGTAGCAGCAATATCATTTATTGTATGTGACTGGTCATCCCATGCGTGACGAACGCCCTTACCCATCACGATGAATGGTATGTGAGTGTCGTAAGGACTCCATACGGCATGATTTGTACCGAGAGGAATGCCGTGGTAGTGTGATGGCTTAGGAGTGTAACCATCGTCATAATCCTCTGTTACGTTTGCTTCGAGTATTACCTGTATGTCGCCACTACGCTTTGGATTATAACCGTTTATCGCCATTGTGCGTACTGGCTCAGGGATGTATGCAGGGACCTTCTTTGGCTCAAAGGCGTATGCCACGATTGACTTCTTCTGGAGAATGTCAATACAGAGGTCAATCATGTCCTGACGTACACTTGCAATACGAGGATTGGCGTTGACCACGCTATTGTCAAAGAATACGTTATGGCACTCAAGGCTGTGTATTGGGTCTTTGTCCAAATGGAAAGTAGCCTTGAGAGTGTCGTTGAGTTCCTTTATTATGCGGTAGTATGGCCATGTGTCGGCTGGGATGCCATGCTCCTGACGGAACACCACATTGTGACTTCCTGCGTGGTCAGCTGTGAGGAATGCCACCCATTCGCCCTTGCCCACCTGTGCGTCGAGAGCGTCAAAGATACGCTTGAAGTCCTTGTCGAGACGGAGGTAAGTGTCCTCTATCCAAGGTGCGTTAGGGCCGAGCTTGTGCCCAATCATGTCCGTACATGAGAAACTGATGGCAAGGAAGTCCGTAACGCCTTCTGGGTTCTTTCCGAGTGACTCGTTCTTGATAGCCTCAAGAACCATGTCGGCTGTGTATGTGTTACCATAAGGAAGATACTTGAGGATAGTACCAGTACGCTGGTCATAGTATTTCTCCTGCTTTCCTGCTGACTGGACGTAGGTGTTGGCATCATACATAAGTTCCCAGAAGTCGGCTACGAGTTCGCCGTTCTTGTCTTTCTTGCGACCATATTCAGCAAGATACTTTTCTCCCAGTTTCTTCTTGTTGAAGTCCTTGACCCACTTTGGCAACTCCTTCATGTAATATGTTGAAGTGATGAAGTCCATTGACTTACTGTCCATCCAATAGGCAGCATTGGCACAATGTCCTCCAGGGAATATTGAGCCTCTGTCCTTGATGCTTATGCTTATTACCTTGCTACGGAAATTGGTTGCGAGACGCAATTCGTCAGTCATGGTTGTAGTCATCATCCTGTGAGGTGAAGCCATACCTTCCTTGGTTGTTGTTCCCACACCATTGTATCGTAGGTCGCGAACAGGAGAGTCCCACTTGCCGTCAAAGAACATGCTGTTGGCTATGATACCGTTGAAGGCAGGTACGGAACCTGTGTAGATGGCAGTATGTCCTACAGCCGTAACAGCAGGAATGTAATTGATGGAAAGTCTGTTACAGTTATAGCCGTCAGCCATCATTCGTCTGAAACCACCATCTGTGAATCGCTCATAATAGCGTGTGAGATAATCCCATCTCATCTGGTCAACCACTATTCCTACTACAATCTTCGGTTTATTTTCCAGTTCGTTCACTACCTGAGCTTGTGAATGAATTGCAAATAATGAAGAATGGAGAATGAGTGTCAGCGAGATGATTCTCATGATTCGTTTGCCTGATATTGTTTTCATAATGTCATTATTTTGTGGTGCTTCTTATACTTACATGATTTCGTCCGTTAATGTGGATTTCAAAAAGTCACATGATATTCAGAAGAACCATCATTATTGTTTACAGATGCAAATATACTGACTTTTTCTTTACCAGCAAGCATGTTTCCTACATACTCTTCATTTATGCTTGCTTTATGTTATGTTTATGTCGCAAAGATGTCTTTGTAACTTTCCCAAGACAAAGGTTTCAAAAGAGTTTGTTCACATTGCGGCTTCAGATTTGACAAGTGTTCTTCAGTCTTCCCATCTAAGGTTATGACTCTTATGTGACTCCGATGTAAGTCCGCTGTTCCTCTGCTATTTTGCAGACAAGTAGCAGATTTTCAACGAATGTATAAGAGACCGATAAGAGAAATGGATAAGGATGATCGTTTTTTAACTCCTTCCAACATCACGGAATTGGTTAGAAAAACAATCTTATAAGAGATTATTGCTGTTCTACTTCGAGCAACATTTTACCAAGCTCCGTTAGATTGTCTTTTATCTTGACACCTTCGAGTGTAATGACATTTGACTGGACTGGTACATGGATATTCGTACCTTCAATAACGATGTTCGTACAAGAATCTGCATCTATGCCATATTGTTTGAGAAGTTCAGCAAAGCTTGGAGCAATTATGTCGGACAAGCTGATGACCTTGTTGTTATTACAGTCATATATTACATGAAGAGCCTCAGTAATGTCTGCTGGATTATCTTGTCCCAACTTGTCGTACTCTACACCTACGATTCCATTCTTGTTGAAATATTCCTCTATGTTTATGAACTTTGAGGTCTTGGCAGTTCCTATACTAATGGCCTTAAAACCATTCATGTACTTTTTGACAGCATCTTTCATAGGACCAGCATATCCAAGTACAAACTGTGACATAACACTTTCAAGACTATCGCTTTTTGTTTCAAGTCCCTTTCTTACAGTAACCTTTAGCTTCTCATTAAGGCTGTTCTTTACTCCAAAAGAATAAAGGTATTTGTCTGCCACAACAGTCATCTGGAATTTCTGATTTGTCCCGATGCCCGCTCCTGTATTCTGAGTATCCATGCCGCTCTTACTGAACGTTATAGGTAATGTGTACTTCACTCTAACAGGTTTTCCGTTTAGATAGCCCGGAGTCCACTTAGGCATGCCTCTTACAACTCTTTCTGCCTCGGCAATTAGAGCATGCTCCTGTTTGTTGACGGTTTTTACATTAGAAATGCTTCCGTCAGCATTAACGACGTATGATACAAGTACTCTGCCACTACTTTTTGCATACTTAGGATATTCAAGGTTTTGCGTGAGATAATCCATGAGGTCCTGGTCTCCGCCCTTGAAACGAGGATTAGTGTCAAGTTTTTCAAGCTCATATATAGTCGTATCAACTGGCTGAGCTATAGTGTCAGACAAGATGACCGCCTCAGCCTTATTGTAAAACATAAGGAATGCACCAAAAGCCATGATGCAAATACTTTTATCGAAAATTGCTTTTTTCATTTTGTTCTTCTTTAGTTATTGGAATGTGCTTTATTTGAGGTGCAAAGTTAAGGTGTTTGGTACAAATAAACAAGAATATCGCAAATCAAATCAAAACGAGTTTACTTATGTTTGTTTTTTTATTATTGGTGTCCGCTAAAAATCTTTGGTTATTTCATGGATCCCTTTTTTCTTGGACAGCTGATATAATGGACGTATAAGTACCTATTTTGATGATGTAAAGTGACAGAAGACGCCTCAAAATAGCAAATATGATGATCCAAGGTTAGGTTTATGTCATGTGAGGGGAGAATTTTTTAGCGGACAGCCGTTGTCATCTCTTAAAATGGGGGCTTGTCAAGCTACAAAAGCAGTAAATATAGGGAGAAAACAAGTTTAGTGAACAGTAATAAATGCAAATATGGGGCTTACTGAAAAAGGAAAGTCACTCAACTCCTGGGTTTCAAGGGGTAGAGTGACTTTGTATGATGTTTAGCGGACAGTAATATTTTTTTATGGAAAAAGCAAAATGACGAAAACGGATTTGCCTCCACCAGTTTTGTCCTAAAGTTCATAGTCAATACTTAATCTATACTTTGACGGCACTTCAATTACACCCCTATTTGTGTCGAGAAGCGATAAAAGGTGTAATGTCTCTTTCTCATATTTTGTTGTTTCTCGGATTAATTTGCCACAAAGATATGGCAATCCTACAAGCTGCTCATGAGACGTAAAGACAGTTGTCACGGTTGTTCATAAGGTTAACGAGGATTTTGTCACGCTTGCCGTTGGCAATGATGACGCTGATGCCTGCTGCTCATATTCCATCGCTAAATGATTCGCCAATTTTTATTTTATTCTGTATCCTTATTTTTTCTTCTCGTTCTTTAATTTCTTTTATACTATCATTTATTTTTTTCTCCTGTTCCAATTCTTGTAACACGATTTTTTTAACTTTTGGATTAGTGATTTTAATATTGATCTTTACGTAATATTTATAACAACCACAATTTTCTACTATTGGACATGATAATGTGATAGTTTTGTGTGGAAAATCCCAAATGGTTTTATATCCAGTATTCTCTTCTGTGTTTTCTTCGAATTCTTTATGATATTTTTTTTCAAATTTACTTTTAACTGAGTCGTACTTTTCTATCATGTAATCGTATCTGTCATGGTCATGAATGGAACCACCAAACCCTTTTCCACGATATGTGTTTATATAGTCGTCCCTTAAAAAGTATATTTCATCGAGATGCTGTTACAAAATAGCATCTCGATCATTTTTTTGAGTGTATCCAAAATCGGAGCCAAAAGAACTTTCATCGCTCTTTTGAAGTTATATGCGGCAGCCGCCAGCAAT
>JAFYAT010000135.1 GCA_017540585.1 Bacteroidaceae bacterium
CTTGGGTGGTTTTAGCCTCGGGGTTCCACCTCTTCCCCATCCCGAACAGAGAAGTTAAGCCCGAGCGCGCCGATGGTACTGCACCGCAATGTGGGAGAGTAGGTCGCCGCCTTTTTAATGAAGCCTTCAGCAGATATGCTGGAGGCTTTTTTGGGCCCCCTCCCGACCTCCCCGTGGGGGAGGAGAGGGAACGCGGGGAATCATTTCAATTCAAAATTCAGAATTCAAAATTCAAAATTGGCTGGCGCATGGGGGCTTGGCTTGTGTAAAATCTTAATTACTTTCCAACGGTCAGTGAGACCGATTCGCTTAGTTCTTAAATCTTAACTCTTAATTTATAACTCTTAACTCACAACTCATAATTCGTCTTAGGACGTGATGCTGTGGAATATGGGTTGTTAGGTTTATTTTTTATTTTTCACTTTTCACTTTTCACTTAGAATTGCTTATCTTTGCAGCATTGTAAAAGAAAGACTATGCCAACTAATTATAATACTAAGCTGAAACTGAGAGATACTTCGTTTGTCGATTTGATGAAACGAAGGATATTCAATGTACTTATTATTGCTAATCCGTATGATGCTTTCATGCTGGAGGATGACGGTCGTGTTGATGAGAAGATTTTTGACGAGTATGCAAAGCTTGGTCTTCGTTATCCACCTCGATTCTTTCAGGCTTCGTCGCAGGATATGGTGAAGGAGTTGATGAGTGACCATAGCTTTGATCTTATCATCTGTATGCCGGGTACGGATAATAATGATGTGTTCGATATTGCCCGTGACTTGAAGGTGATATTTCCGAATATACCTATCGTTGTTCTTACTCCGTTCTCTCATGGTATCACTCATCGTATGGAGAATGAGGACCTCGGTGCGTTTGAGTATGTGTTCTGTTGGTTGGGTAACACGGAGCTGCTGCTCAGTATCATCAAGCTTATTGAGGATAAGATGAACCTTGAGCACGACCTTGAGGCAGGTGTTCAGATGATACTTGTTGTGGAGGACAGTATCCGTTTCTATTCTTCTTTGCTTCCTATACTTTATCATTTCGTGCTCCAGCAGAGCCTTGCTTTCGCTTCAGAGGCATTGAATTCCCAGTTGGAGATGTTGCGTATGCGTGGTCGTCCAAAGATTGTCCTTGCACGTACGTATGAGGAGGCATGGAGTCTTTATACTAAGTATAGTGATAATGTGCTTGGTGTGATAAGTGACTGTCGTTTCCCATTGACTACGGACGGCGAGAAGGATGAGATGGCAGGATTCAAGTTCCTCAATGCTGTGCATGAGGTGGATGAGTACGTGCCTCTTGTCATGGATTCAAGTGAGTCTGACAAGAGGGAGATGGCTTGGGAATGTGGTGCAAGTTTCATAGACAAGAACTCAAAGAAACTTAATCAGGACTTGAAGGACGTGCTGACAAAGCATTTTGGTTTCGGTGACTTTATCTTCCGTGACCCAAATACACTGGATGAGATTGCACGTGTGAAGAACCTCAAAGATCTTCAGAACAACATCTTTACGCTGCCTGCAGATTCGTTGAGCTACCACTTGAGGCATAACAATGTGAGTCGTTGGCTCTCGTCACGTGCGTTGTTCCCAATAGCGGAGTTCCTGAAGAAGATTACATGGAAGATGGAGGCAGATGTGGATGTACATCGCCAGTATATATATGATGCTATCGTAAGTTATCGTAGGATGAAGAATCAGGGCGTCGTTGCCGTGTTCCATCGTGACAGGTTCGATAGCTTCAGTCAGTTTGCCCGAATCGGTGAAGGTTCACTTGGCGGTAAGGGTAGAGGACTTGCCTTCCTTGACAATATCATCAAGAAACGTACGGACCTCAATGACTACGACAATGCCTCCGTGCTTATTCCTAAGACTGTCGTGCTCTGTACGGATATCTTTGACGAGTTCATGGAGACAAACGCCCTGTATGAGGTTGCTCTGAGCAATATCCCTGATGAGGAGATATTGAGCTACTTCCTCCACGGTCGTCTGCCAGAGAATCTTGTTGACGACCTCATGACGTTCATGGATGTGGTTCATGGTCCTATTGCCATACGTTCGTCATCGCTTCTTGAGGACAGCCACTACCAGCCGTTTGCGGGAATTTATTCCACATACATGATTCCTTATGTCGAGGACAAGTATCTGCGTCTGTCAATGCTCTCAAACGCCATCAAGAGTGTGTATGCGAGCGTGTTCTACAAGGCGTCTAAGGATTACATGACGGCTACGTCAAATGTAATCGACCAGGAGAAGATGGCGGTGATACTTCAGGAGGTAGTCGGTCAGGCTTACGAGAACCGTTTCTATCCTACTATATCAGGTGTGGGACGTTCAATCAACTATTATCCGATTGGTGACGAGACAGCCGAGGAAGGTACCGTGCAGCTTGCACTGGGTCTTGGTAAGTACATCGTTGATGGCGGACTTAGTCTCCGTGTATGTCCGTTCCATCCTGACAAGGTGCTCCAGACAAGTGAGATGGAGATTGCCTTGCGAGAGACGCAGACAAGGTTCTATGCACTTGACCTCAACAATATGGTTGACCAGATGGAGGTGGCAGACGATTTTAATCTCCTGAAGGTTACTGTTCGTGATGCTGAGAAGGATGATTCTCTTCGTTGGATTGTTTCTACGTTCGACCCTATGGACCAGTGCATCTATGATGGTTACTACGAGGGCAAGAACCGTAAGATTATATCATTCGCTGGTGTATTGCAGCATGGTGTGTTCCCATTGCCTGAACTTCTGCAGAAGGTACTGATGTACGGTCAGGAGGAGATGGGACGACCTGTCGAGATTGAGTTTGCAGTCAACCTTCATCAGGACAAGACTGGCGAGTTCTACCTGTTGCAGATACGTCCTATGGTTGATAACAAGATGCAGTTGGATGAGGACATCACCGTCATACCTGACGAGGAATGTATCATCCGTAGTCACAATGCCATCGGTCATGGAATAATAAATGATATTGTTGATATCGTGTATGTCAAGACTGACGGATACTCTGCTTCCAACAATCCTGCCATTGCAGATGAGGTGGAGAGGATAAACCGTGGATTCCTCAATAGGGGCGAGAGCTATGTGCTTGTCGGCCCTGGACGTTGGGGCTCAAGTGACCCTTGGCTTGGCGTTCCTGTCAAGTGGCCTCATATCTCTGGTGCAAAGGTTATCGTTGAAGCAGGATTGACAGATTACCGCGTTGACCCAAGCCAGGGTACTCACTTCTTCCAGAACCTCACGAGCTTTGGCGTGGGTTACTTCACGGTCAATGACTACATCGGCGACGGTGTCTATGACCGCGACTTCCTCAACAGCCTTCCAGCTGTGGAGGAGACGGAGCACGTCCGTCATGTTCGTTTGGAGAAGCCAATGTGTATAAAAATAGATGGAATGAAGCAAGAAGGTGTCATTATGCGTGAAAATAACGAAAACGCATAGTGTGAATGGTATAAAATGGCTATCTTTGCAGGCAAATTAAAACCGATATGTCAGAAATAATTATCAAGGAGGTCTCAACGAAGAAAGACCTTGACAAGTTTATATGCTTTAATTACGAGCTGTACAAGGGTAATCAGTACGCAATACCAGACTTGTATCAGGATATGGTAGATACGTTCGACCCTAAGAAGAATGCCGGACTTGAGTTCAGCGACATACAGTTGTTCCTTGCCTACAAGGACGGTAAGGTCGTTGGTCGTGTGGGAGCATTCATCAACAATCATGCCAATGAGACATGGAACGTGAAGAATGTCCGCTTCGGATGGATTGACTTCATCGACGACAAGGAAGTGAGCAAGGCTCTCCTCGATGCCGTGAAGGAATGGGGAAAGCAGCGTGGCATGACTTCAATGCAGGGACCTCTCGGTATCACCGACATGGATCCTGAGGGAATGCTCATCGAAGGATTTGATAAGCTTGGAACAATGGCTACCATCTACAACTATCCTTACTATCCTGAGCACATGGACAGTTACGGCATGGAGAAGGAGGCAGACTGGATAGAGATGAAGATGAACGTGCCAGACGAGATTCCTGAGAAGTTCCGTCGTGTGAGCGAGCTTACGCTTCAGCGATATAACCTTCGTATAAAGAAACTCAATGGTAAGAAAGATATCTTCGACAACGGATATGGAAAGAAGATATTTGGCCTCATCAATGAGGCTTATTCTCCTCTCTTTGGCTATTCTGCACTTACGCAGAATCAGATTAAGCAATATACTAATTCATATCTTCCGATGCTTGACCTTCGTATGGTGACATTGGTTGAGGATTGTGAGACGAACGAGGTTGTAGCCGTTGGTATTTCAATGCCATCCATTGTCAGGGCTCTCCAGAAGGCAGGCGGTAAGCTCTTGCCATTCGGTTGGTTCCATCTGCTCAAGTCTCTCAAGTGGAAGCATGAGGACGGCGTGGAACTTCTTCTCGTGGCAGTAAAGCCAGAGTATCAGAACAAGGGTGTTAACTCACTTCTTTTTGCTGACCTCATCCCTATCTATCAGCAGATGGGCTTCAAGTGGGCAGAGACTAATCCGCAGCTTGAGAGCAACTCAAAAGGACAAGCTCAGTGGCAGTACTTCAATCCTGAGATTCCTAAGCGCCGCAGGTGCAATCACATCGGAATATAATGATTAATGAGCAATTAGTAATTAGTAATAAGTAATAACAAGAATCCCTCGCACCGCAAAAAGCGGTGCGAGGGATTCTTGTTATTAGAAAAAGTTTCGACCTGTACGGTTGAAACTGTATGTTGTTTTTTGCCGCAGTGCGGCCAGTTAAAAAAACATGGTAAAAACCAAATAAA
>JAFYAT010000136.1 GCA_017540585.1 Bacteroidaceae bacterium
AAACAACGTCAAAAACAAACTCGTTCATATAGCGACCGCAATGGTCAAAAATAAGCAAGTATTCGATAAAAATTATATGATTTCAGCATAAATTAAAAATAACGGTCAAAATATTTGGATTTTAACATAGAAAGCGAATTAATACTAACTTTACCAATGAGCTTTGTGGATGAAAAGTGATTACACGAAGAATTGCTTCGCAATTACTACGCCAGTTCTGGATTAGCTATTTATTTTTTATCTCCCACGGAGGCACGGAGAGCACTGAGTTATTATGCTTAATTCGCTAATTTTAGTGGAGTCCTCGGAGGTCGCTAATGCTCCATAGAGAGCACGGAGCAAACTCACGGCAACATAGATGTAACTCTCGTATTATTCCGGATGGCTCTCCGTGTGCTCTTTGGAGCACATGCGACCTTCGTGCGCTCAGATAAACACTTCAGAAATGAATCTCTGTGTTCTCCGTGGCTCCGTGGGAGGCTAAAAAACAGCGAGTTACCTGCAACAATACTTGCTTGACTATAAATCCTTATCACGAACTCGCATAATTACTAATTACACTAATCATTTACGATGATATGATTCCGGATGGCATTAGTGAAATTCGTCAGACAACACGAGTTGTCTTAGAGTAATATAATAAGGTGTAGAATATGAAGATTAGTGAAAATTTGTTTAATTCGTGGTTAAAAAAGAATGTTGTAGCCCACTGTTCAATGAAGGGGGAGTCATTAAGAATAATAAACATTGATTTGTAACGTTACACTCTCTTTTCCTATTTGGTACAAACAATCCTTTTTATTATGTTTGTGATGGGGAGATAGCAATTTCCTTGCCATACATCAAATATCATGCACATTGTGACGAAAAGTGCAATTTTGCCATGCTCGTAGCGATTTGTCCTTTTTGTTCCCTATAGGAAAGCCAGTGGCTTTACAGTAGCAAAGCCAGTGGCTTCATAGTAGCAAACCCACTGGCTTTGCTACTGTGAAGCCAAATGGTCTTTTACTGCGTCAAAATCGATATAATAATTATTACTTTTGGTGAGGAAGTACATATAGGACAACAAACGGACCCCCGACCCCCGAAGGGGGCGGCCATTCGGATATGTTGTGAGTTGATATTGGTTTTGAAACACAGAGGGCACAGAGGACACAGCGATAATATTATTAGAGGATGACATTTTAATTAATTAACGAAAATGCACCTATATAACTATTTATTCTCCGTGCTATCTGTGCTCTCTGTATTATATAATCAATATTGTATTAGCCTTCATCCGGATGGCTGCCCCATTCGGGGGTTAGGGGGCTGTTGATTGTATTCCGAATGGCCGCCCCCTTCGGGGGTCGGGGGGCTCCCCGTTCGTGCGTTCGTAGGGCCTTCCCTTTACGAGTCAAGCCATCGTTTGACGGTTGCGACCTTATCTTTGCTGACGATAATCTCTTCGTCGGGTGTTGCCTTCATGTGTATCCGCATCTTGCCGAGGAAGTGTTGTGAGAGCTTGCTGACAGCTACTGCGCTTATGATGTATTGCCTGTTGACACGCTTGAATCTTTGTGGGTCAAGCTGACTCTCTGCCTCTTCCAGTGTCATGCTGATGTTGTAGTACTTGCCAGTCATGGTGCATAGTCGTACCACTCCGTCGCGTATGCTGATGTGACTCACCTCACTAACAGGGATGACCATGTACTCGTCTGCCCTGTGTGGGATGAGAAACCGTTCACGGTAGCGCATTGTGCTACTGTGCACCGACTTGAGCATCTGTGCTATGTCATCTGTCGTGCAGCTGTTCTGCTTCTTCACCCTTTGCAGTGCTTCGTGCAGCTCGTCTGCGTCAATCGGTTTGAGCAGATAGTCGATACTGTTGAAGCGGAATGCCTGTATGGCATACTTGTCGTATGCTGTGGTGAAGATTACCGGGATGTCGGCAGGCACATTGCGTAGCGACTCGAAACTGAGTCCGTCGCCAAGTTGAATGTCGGACATTATCAGGTCGATGCCTGTATGCTTGCCAGTAGCGAAAAAGTCGTTCACCTCACTGTTGCTCGTCATGATGCCTGCTATCTCGTGTTCGCCTTGCAGCATGCGGCTCAGTCGGTCTGCACTGCTCTTCTCGTCTTCTATCAGTAGTATGTTCATCTTGCTATTCGTTTATGAGTGGTATGGTTACACGGTATTCGTCATCTCGGTTCTCTACTGTCACACGTTGCGATGTCAGCAGACGGTAACGCTCCACGATATTGTGATGCCCCACGTTGGTCGATTCGGTGTTTGCTATCAGCCTCTTGCGGTTGCACACGCTGATGTACTTCCCCCTCCTCGTCACCCTTATTATGAGTGGATGCGCCAGTGTGTGTTCGTTATGCTTGATGGCATTCTCAATGAGCATTTGCAGTGTTGCTGGTGGCAGGTTGCCATTGGTGCTGGCTACCTCATCCTCAATCAGTACCTGTATTCCTTCGCCAAAACGCTGACGGAGCAGTGAGAGATAGCGTTCGAGATACTCAAGTTCTTCCTGAAGGCTTACGAGTCTGTGGTCGAGATGCGACAGGGTGTATCGGTACACCTTCGACAGATTCATAATATACTCCGAGGCTCGCTTCTGGTCAGTCTCTATCAGGTCTGCAAGTATGCTGAAGTTGTTGAACACAAAGTGAGGGCTCAGCTGATTCTCTAACACCTGCATGCGAAGACAGTCGCGCTCCCTCTCGGCTCTCTCCTGCGAGTGCCAGTAGTAGAGCGTTACGACCGTGGTGAAGAGGCAGCAGGCAATGTAGTCAACGAGCATTCCCCACGAGTTCCATGGGAAACCGTTTGCCACGTCCTTCCTCACCTCCTCGTCTGTTATTATCCACATTATATAATAGAAGAGCAGTCCGATGACGGACAGTCCCATGACGAGCATCACCCTGTGTACGATTCTCCTTGTTTTCATATCAGCAGCAAATATACGAACTTATTTTGAAATACCGGTGTACAAACGGGTGGGTTAGTTGCTCTTCAACCTTCCCACCCGCAATCATCATAACTACTATTTCATTCATCCCCAACAGATGAAACAATTATTTCACCATCAATCCCCCCAAATCCTGTATGTCTATTCCATCACTGTCAATCAGCTTGCCAGGGTGCTGCTTCTGCCCCTCCCATGTTGCAGGAATGGTGCCATCCATCTGCCCGAGCACTGACCTTGCACGCATAGTGAGCAACTTCCGGAGCGTACTGCCAGCCTTGTGGAAACGTGCGTTGTCGTAGAACGCGTTCCGTTCACAGCCTGCATACTCTCCTATTTTGCCATTGATGCCCGTCATACTGCGCTCAAGCCCGCCACCTATTATATACTGGTTGCACAGCAAGTCGAGATAATGGTAGTACATAGCTTTGTACTCGCTCACAGTCAGTAGGTTCATGAAGAACTCTCTCTTTGACGGGTCGCCGAAGAACGGTACATCGACAGGCAGGTTCACAATACGACTCGTGGCTGCCTTCCCGTATGATTCGGCATCGATTGCCATTTCGAACGAGGTAGCTTCTCCCCAGTTCATCGGTGCCGAACCAGCAGGCATCCCGTCCTCCTCGCCGTCCTCCTCTGGGTAGCCACCCCATGCAAGATTATAGTCCCACGGAATAAGACTCAGCTTGCCTTCCGCCTCACGAAGGTAGTAGTTCTGTACGTTCTTGCCAGTCATGCAGTCATAGTTCACAGCCATGCTCTGCACTGCCATGTACTTCATCACAGCCTCCACGTCCACATGCTTCTCTATATCCTTCATCTCATGCACCGACTTGAGAGCCTCGATGATGCGCTGCATCGAAGCCTCTCCTCCGTTAACCTTCGCAAAGTCAGCAATATCCTTGTAGTCCGTCATGTTGTCAGTTGTGTAGCTGAGGTTGTGGTACGGCTTGTATATGTTACTCTTAGTACCCTTGTAGTTGCGTTTGCAGAAGTGCTTATCGACAGGCTCTACTACGAGGTAACAGCCAAAGTAACTGCCATTCAGCGTCACCCTTGCGTAATTGGTGCGTGGGGCAGGCAGGGCGATGAATCTGCACATGTCATACACGATAGCATCCTTCATCTGCGTGGCGTCCCATATATTATTATTGAGCAGTATCTTCGTCATTCCGCTATACTTCTGTCCCTTTCTGTACTTATTGAGTTTCAGCGTAAAACTGTATCTGTCCGACCCCATCGCCTTCACATCATCAAGGCTGCTTGCACCCTTGGTACGGATACCCACACTGTCCATCCTCACGCCGTCAATAGTCACCGAGCATACGTGATACTCCTTGTCATGTGGTTTTCCAACTATCTCCTTCCACGTCTCCTGTGGCATGTCAATGCGTATATCACATACCTTGTCAGTCATAAACAGTTCATCGCCCACTCCCCCTTCAGTTGATGCCTTGCAGCTGTTCACGATAAGAACATGCATCATCATCAGTGCTGACACAAACACTTTCCTCATTGTCATCATAATCGTCATTCCATTTATGTTCATATTCCTTTTTAACTGCTGCAAAGGTACTCACTCTCCTATATATATAAAAGGTGTAAATGTGTGAGACGGGAATAATGGCAGGTGAAATGGGAAAAGGTGCCCCCCGACCCCAGAAGGGGGCGGCCATTCGGATAAGTTGTGAGTTGATATTGGTTTTGAAACACAGAGGTCACAGAGGACACAGAGAACATATTATTAGAGGATGACATTTTAATTAATTAACGAAATTGCACCTATATAACTATTTATTCTCCTTGTCCTCTGTGTCCTCTGTGTTTAAAACATAATAACAGGATTGTCTGTTCCCGAATGGCCGCCCCCTTCGGGGGTCGGGGGGCTGTCTCTTTGTGGTCTTTGGGCCGTCCATTTGCTTTTCTGCTGCATAAGTGTCAGAAAAACAATAATAAAAATATCATGTTGATAGTAAAAAATGTCTTTATTTCCTTGGTGGTATCAAATTTTCTTCATACTTTTGCATCGTATCCCGACGAAGAGTATTCGAGGTATGTCGTGAATGGCATAACGAAGGTTGGCATACGGCATGAACTAACATCTTTTCTACTGTATATTGTGTATGAACAATAGTAATTCATAATCATTCAGACAACGGTGGACTACTCTGGTGCGGAATAATTCTGTTTTTGTTCTATTAATAAATAAGGTGTTAATATGGCAAAGATACGATATTTTGTGAGAGAAAACTCTCGCCTGGGACGACACAGTTACTACGCCGTTCCTTACCCTAATGGTACATTGACATTTCAGGAACTATGCGAAGAGGCTTGTGAGAATACGAGTATCGAGTATCCTGTAATGGTTGCCGCAGTGTCCTTCTTCATAAAGGTTGTCCAGCGTAATCTTCTGAAGGGATACAGGACACAGTTGGGAGATGATTTCGTGACTTTATATCCGAACATCTCACTCTCAGTAAAGGACGAATTGGATGAACACGGCAATGTGGTCAAAGCCGCTACTGCAAAGATGGTCACCGCCGCAAATGCAAAGAGCCGACTCGGTGCTACGGTTCATCCTAAGTTCAGTAGTGTATTCGCCAGCAACGTCAGCTGGCAGAAGGTTGACGAGAAATCAGGAACAACCGTCGATGACGATATCATCGAGCCTAATCCTTACGAGCCGGGAGGAGGCGGCTCCGATACTCCGCCAGACGGAGGAGGAGGATTCTAAAGACGATGCTTAGTTTATAGATTAGTATATAAATATAAGGTAATAACATATTCATTGCATTAGTAGATGTAAGATATCATATATCTTATAGTCAATCATAGGAACCGCACTGCCTGTGAAGGTGGTGCGGTATTTTGATTGGAGATGATGGCATACCGACACATCAAAGGTAGTCCCCCTAAATCACGAAGGGTTGGCCCCCCGACCCCCGAAGGGGGCGGCCGTTCGGGTTAGGTTGGATATGGTATAGGTTTTGTAACACATTGTCAGGTGGTGGAGCAGAGGTTGTGTAATGCTTTTGTTGATATGAACACTACTATTCTGTTTGTAGGAGTGCTACTGATGGAGTGGAATATGATTATATATTGTGGCATGGCGATTGATTGCAGAACACATACATGCTTGTATGTACAAACAGCATCCATGTGGTAGCGTAGAATAAAAAATGTCATTTATAATTTTCTCATTTTAATTTATTTGCGTATCTTTGCAGCCAAAATGTAATGAAGACATGTGCAATGTGACGATGTCGCTCGTCAGTTGCACATTATTAATGATATAGGATTTTAATAGATGATAACAGTTTCTGATCTTGCCATTCAGTTCGGCAAGCGTGTCCTCTACAAGGATGTTAATATGAAGTTTACCAATGGCAATATCTATGGCGTCATTGGTGCTAATGGTGCAGGTAAATCAACTCTTCTTAAGGCAATAAGTGGCGAACTCGAACCTACAAAGGGAACCATCACCCTCGGTCCGGGCGAGCGTCTCAGTGTTCTCTCACAGGACCACTACAAGTTTGACAACTGTACGGTTCTCAATACCGTTCTCATGGGTCACTCAGTTCTCTGGGAGATAATGCAGGAGAAGGATGCCCTCTACACTAAGGAGGAGTTCTCTGATGAAGATGGCGTGCGTGCCGCTGAGCTTGAGGATAAGTTTGCCGAGCTCGGAGGATGGAACGCTGAGAGCGACGCTGCACAGCTTCTTTCAGGCCTTGGTATTAAGGAGGACCTTCACTATAAGATGATGAGCGAGCTTACCGGTAAGGAGAAGGTGCGTGTCATGCTTGCACAGGCTCTCTATGGTAATCCGGACAACCTCCTCCTCGATGAGCCTACCAACGACCTCGACCTCGATACTGTTGAGTGGCTCGAAGACTTCCTTGCAAACTTTGAACACACAGTGCTCGTCGTGTCACACGACCGTCACTTCCTCGATGCAGTCTCTACTCACACCGTAGATATAGACTTCAACAAGGTCAACCTCTTTGCAGGTAACTACTCATTCTGGTATGAGTCTTCACAGCTTGCACTCAAGCAGGCACAGAACCAGAAGGCAAAGGCTGAAGAGAAGAAGAAGGAACTTGAGGAGTTCATCCGCCGATTCGCTGCAAATGCAGCCAAGTCAAAGCAGACAACCTCTCGTAAGAAGATGCTCGAGAAGCTCAACGTTGACGAGATTACACCTTCAACACGTAAGTATCCAGGCATCATCTTCCAGATGGAACGTGAGGCTGGTAACCAGATACTTGAGGTGGAAGGTCTCAAGGCTGTTGAGGACGACGGAACAGTGCTCTTCGACAACCTCTCATTCACTGTGGAGAAGGGACAGAAGGTAGTATTCCTCAGCCGTAATCCACGTGCCATGACAGCCCTCTTCGAGATTATCAACGGTAATCGTCAGGCACAGGCAGGTACATTCAAGTGGGGTGTCACAATCACTACAGCCTATCTTCCACTTGACAACACAGAGTTCTTCCAGTCAGACAAGAACCTCGTAGAGTGGCTCAGCCAGTATGGCGAGGGTAATGACGTGTTCTTCAAGGGCTACCTTGGTCGTATGCTCTTCTCAGGTGAGGAGGTTCTCAAGAAGGTCAATGTCCTCTCAGGAGGTGAGAAGATGCGTTGTATGATTGCACGTATGCAGTTGAAGAATGCTAACTGTCTCATCCTCGATACTCCAACCAATCACCTCGACCTTGAAAGTATTCAGGCATTCAACAACAACCTGAAGCAGTTCAAGGGTAACATCCTCTTTGCGAGTCATGACCACGAGTTCATACAGACAGTGGCAAACCGCATCATCGAGCTTACTCCAAAGGGCTCTATCGACAAGCTCATGGAATATGATGAGTACGTTCACTCAGACGCAATCAAGGAGTTGCGCCAGCAGATGTACAACTGATAATAAAAGCAAAAGGGCAAGCATATCAAATGTGCTTGCCCTTTGCTTTATTATTGTCGAATGACTAATTCTGTCATTTCATCTCGTTCGTGGAAAGAGTAACGTCTTCTTACTCCTTCTGACTTCTTTCTACTCCTGTTAACTCCATCGTGAATCACAAGAAACTTGCATCGAACGATACTGGCAGGAGGTCCTTTACGGAATTGATGATGTATATTCCGTCCGTGCCGTAGAGCATTACCTTGATAGGTGACTTGGACCTGTCTTCAGATTCGCTCAACACCTGTCGGCATGCGCCGCAAGGAGATATAGGGCGACCAGTGAAGTTGCCGTCAGTTCCTCTTGCGGCAATACAGATGCACTTGACCTTCTTGTCAGGATATTGTGAGTTTGCATAGAACATGGTGGTGCGCTCTGCACATATGCCCGAAGGGTAGGCGGAATTCTCCTGATTGCTGCCAGTCACTATTGTGCCGTCCTCAAGCAATACAGCTGCACCTACACAGAAACGGGAGTAAGGGGCATAGCTTCGGAATGTTGCTTCCTTCGCATTCTCCACGAGGGTGCTTTCCTCTTTAGTAAGTTCGTCTTGATTCTTCTTAATAACAGATATGCTGATGTTAAATTCTTCCATATTCTTCTGAATATATTGTTTTATTGTCCAAAGATAGTGCATATATTTGTATGTTTATATAGTTTTTTAACAATTATTTACTATCTTTGCGCAAAATAGTTGAAAAGTATCATCCAAACGTGCTTGGAGTATATCAATAATTACAATATGAATATTGCAAGAAGTATATTTGTAAGTCTGATGTTTATGGTCTTCTCGCTGGCTAATGCTCAGCGTAATGCTGTGTATGAGCGTTACGTTGACCAGTACAAGCAGACGGCAATTGACCAAATGAACCGTTACGGTATCCCTGCGAGTATCACTCTTGCACAGGCACTGCTGGAGAGCGGTGCAGGACAGAGTGACCTTGCAAAACGCTCCAACAACCACTTCGGAATCAAGTGCGGTTCGGATTGGAGAGGACCTTCGGTGTCGCACGATGATGACCGGAAGGGCGAGTGCTTTCGCAAGTACACCTATGTGAGCGAAAGCTACGAAGACCACTCCAAGTTCCTTAAGCGTGACCGTTACGCACGCCTGTATTCCCTCGCACCTGACGACTACAAAGGATGGGCAAAGGGACTTAAGGCATGTGGTTATGCAACACTTTCAACTTATGCAGACCGACTTATAAAGATAATTGAGGACTACGACCTTCACCAATATGATTACGCTACAGCCGATATTGCTCAGGAACCTAACGTGTATGATGGCGATGGCTTTTCATTTGAGTATGATGAATCGGGAACAAGCCAGTCGCGTGGCAAGTATCAGCAAGGCAAATCCACACGTTACACCCGTAACCGTGATACTCATCCTGTATATTCTGTAAACGACCTCAAGTGCGTGATTGCCCGTAAGGGAGATACATGGTATTCTATTGCACGTGAGAAAGGTATTGACCTGCGCAAGCTCTTGAAATATAATGAAGCCAAGGTCAACACCGTACTGACAGTCGGAATGAACGTCTTTCTCCAGAAGAAGCGTTCAAAGGCAGAAAAGCAATATCGTGGCTACTGGCACAAGGTCCAGTTTGGTGAGACGATGTACACCATCTCTCAGAAGTACGGCATTCGCCAGAAGTATCTTTACAAGACCAACTTCAAAAAGAAAAACTTCGTTCCTCAACGAGGTGACATCCTCTTGATTAGGAAGTAAAATACATATAAATAATTAATTGTTCAACCGTTTTTAATTTATGAGTGTCAAGAATAGATTGGCAATTGTCGTTCCCTGTTTTAATGAACAAGAAGTTTTGATTGAAACTACAAAAAGATTGTCGGAGGTAATAATAAAATGTGTAGATGCAGGGAAAATAAGTGATGATAGTTATATCCTGTTTGTAAATGACGGTAGCTCAGACAGGACATGGGAGATTGTTCAGGAGCAAAGCAAAGTCAATCGATATGTATGTGGAGTAAACCTTGCAGGAAATGTAGGACATCAAAATGCATTGTTGGCAGGTCTTTCAGTTGCTGCCGATAATTGTGATATTGCTATTTCCATTGATGCAGACTTACAGGATGATGTCAATGCGATCAGCAAGATGATAGATAAATACGAAAAAGGTTGTGATATTGTATATGGAGTACGTGATAGTCGTGCAACAGATACATTATTCAAGCGTTATACTGCCCAGAAGTTCTACAAGTTGATGAAAGGTTTGGGTGTGAAGTGCATCTACAATCATGCTGATTTTCGCTTAATGAGTAATCGTGCAATCAGGTTCCTGTTGAGATATGAAGAACGAAATCTTTTCTTGAGGGGAATGGTACCTACTATTGGTTATAAAACTGATAGCGTGACCTATGATCGTTCTAAACGAATGGCAGGCGAATCTAAATACCCATTGATGAAGATGCTTAGTTTTGCATTTGATGGTATAACGAGTTTTTCTGTCAGACCTATTCATTTTGTATTGTATTCAGGAGTCTTTTTTATCCTGATAGCAATAGCTATTTTTTCTTACGTCACATATTCGTTCTTTACTGGCAATGTTGTTCCTGGATGGACATCATTAATGTTGTCTTTGTGGCTTTGTTCTGGATGTGTACTTCTCGGCTTGGGTGTTGTTGGTGAATACATAGGAAAAATATACATGGAAGTAAAAAGACGCCCAAGGTATAATATTGAAAATGTCTTGTTGCATGAACAGAATTGTTGATAACACTAAGACACTCCGTTTTATTAAATTCTTGTTAGTCGGAGTAATAAATACGTCATTGACTTTTCTGATATATGCCCTGTTACGTTTTTGGGGAATCATTCCTGAAGTCTGTAATATAATAGGATATGTTGTTGGCGTAATAAACAGTTTCCTATGGAATAAAAAATGGGTGTTTAAAACATCTGAAACGAATGTTTTTAGAGAATTTGCCTGCTTCGTGTTTGTTTTTGCAGTATGCTATACTATGCAATTTTGGGCATTTACTACATTGCTTTATCGTTTCCAATTAAATGATTATGTTGCACAGATTTCTTGTATGATTATTTATACCAGCCTGAATTATGTGCTAAATTCTTATTTCTCATTTAGAAATAAATAAAAAACAAACTATTTTTATTTTATATACATAGCATCTTTTTTGCATTAATTATGATTAAAAAACTATCTTTTTATATTCTTATTGCCATCTTTTTGGGTTGTTTACCATTGTTATTGAAGTATGGTTTTGTGATATATCATAGTGATTTTTCCATGCAACAGATTCCCTTTATTATCGAGACTAAGAGAATGTTGCTGTCTGGTACACCTTTCTGGACTTGGAATAATTATTTCGGAGATAATTTCATTGGCGCCTTTTCCTTTTACACATTAACAAGTCCGTTTGTGTGGCTAAATTGTCTGTTCCCAGATGAATATATGCTATATGGCATTACATTTACCTACTTCTTGAAATTTATTTGTTGTGGTTTAGTCGCTTATGCTTATTTCCGAAAGATACATTTTTCAGAGGAACTAAGTATGATTGGAGCATTATTGTATTCTCTGTCGTCTTTTGCAATCTTGAATATGATGTACTACCATTTTATGGAACCTATGATTTGTTTCCCGATATTCATGATTGCATTGGAAAACTATATTGAAGGTGGAAAATACAAGATGGTATTGTTGGCTGCATCTACATTTTTAGTTGCATTCATAAATTTCTATTTCCTTCCATGTACTATGATAGCAGGAGCAATATATTTTATGTGTCGTTTATACTTCTGTGAATATGAAAATAAAGTAAAAACATTGGTTGTCGCAATTGCACTTGTGACACTTGGTGTTATGCTGTCGGCATTCATCCTTTTCCCTATAATGATGTATATGCATGGTGCTCCTCGTGAGGATTTACAATTTGGTTTTGATATTCTGGAGATGGTGGAACGACTCAGAGTTTTGTTTGTTCCACGTCTTGTCGAAGGAACCAATTCTTTTACTCTTAATCGGGTTTGCTTCAATAGTAATCTTATTGCTTTGCCGATTGTTGGATGTTTTTTTGTGTATTTGTACATGAAGAGGAATAGAGATTGGATTTTTTGGCTTCTTGCAATTTCTTTATTCTTTTATCTAACTCCACTTAATGGTATATTTTGCTTGTTTACTAACCCAGGATATACTCGTTGGGGATATGCTCTTACTTTGTTTTTGATTATTCCGACTTTAAAGATTTTAGATTCTAACAGCTATTCTGTATCCGAGTATAAACTATATTTTATTAAGGCTATAGCGCTTATAATTGCTATATCATTGTTTTGTGTTATATATAAGTATTTAGTCCTCAAAATCAATATTTCGTTCAAATCATTAGGTTTCTACGTATTGGAATTTCTTTTTATGCTGTTTCATGCAGCTCTTATGTATTTTTGTGCAAAAAAAAGGAATATTAATAGACTGTGCATTTATATTGTTATTGCATCATCAATACAGTTGACAATGTTATTCTTTTCTCGTAATGGAAAGATAGGACAAATGTCCAGTGGTGTAAATAAGTATGAATACTTGTACGAGAAATATCTCCTTGATAATGACTATGCTGTAAATGATTGCTCTACTTTTTATAGACATGATTACTATGGTGCTACGAGTACACATGCAAGTGGAAACGTGGCGTTAGCCAAGAATATTCCGAGTGTTCGTACATATAATTCTTGTAAGAACAATGCAGGTCGTATGTTGATGTTGACTACCGATTCTTTGAATTTAAAAATGAATTGGTTTGTACCTCGTCATAATAGAACATCATTTGATGCATTGATGTCTGTGAAAACGGTTGTCGATTATAAAGACCCATATCCCGATACGGTTAAAATTGAGGGTTTATGCAAGATAAAGTCAACAGAAAAATATGATGTATATGACTTCAAGTACTACGTTCCCATGGGATTTACGTATGATAGCTATGTCTGTGAGGATATGTTGAATGATTCTTTAATAAATGATAAACCTTTACAGATGTTAGCTAATATCTGTATAAATAAGGAAGATAAGTTGTCATTTGAAAAGTATTTGAAACAGGGTCATATTGATAATGCTTATTCAATAGATAGTGTTTGTTGTGAGCGAGCTAAACATGTATGCAAGTGGGTTAAAACAGATACTCGTGGTTTTTCAGCTTGTGCAGATATGGATAAAGACAATTTTGTGTTTTTCTCTGTTCCTGCAGATCCTGGCTTTAAGGCATATGTTGATAAGAATGAAGCAAAGATCTATAATGTTAATCTTGGTATGTCTGCAATATTTGTACCTAAAGGTAAACATAATATTAGGTTTGATTATTTCCCACCTGGTTTGAAAGAAGGTTCATGGGTTACGTCTTTTGCTTTAGTCCTATTATTCTTCTTGTTTGTATATGAGAGAATTCAAAATCGTAGAGAATCTACATATATTGACTGATACAAAAGCTCATCGTTGAACATCAACGATGAGCTTTTTATTTGTTTATGATTGACTGGATAGCTTTGCATGCTAACTAATGGATGTCTGGACTTTGTTGCCAGATTATCGTTGCTATTCATTAATCATTACGCACTTTTTGCAGATATTAATGACGGTCATCATTGCTTTTTCGAGACTCTGTACTGGACAGAACTCGTGAGGGCCGTGGAAGTTGAGACCACCTGCAAAGATGTTTGGACATGGGAGTCCCATGAAGCTGAGCTGTGCACCGTCTGTTCCTCCACGTATTGCCATTACCTTTGGCTCCATGCCAGCTTCCTTGATGGCTTCCTTGGCTATGTCGATGATGTACATCATTGGCTCTACCTTTTCGCGCATATTGTAATACTGGTCTTTCATCTCCAGTACTGCTGTGCCTTCGCCATATTTTTCGTTAATCTCGTCCACCATGTCCTGCATCTCCGATTTGCGACTCTCGAAGTATTCGCGGTCATGGTCACGGATGATGAATGAGAGTGTAGCCTTCTCGCATGAACCGTTGATACCAGTAAGGTGGAAGAAACCTTCGTAGCCTTCTGTCGTCTCAGGTGTCTCATTCTGTGGAAGCTTTTGTACGAGTTCGGTTGCTACACGTCCTGCGTTAATCATCTTGCCCTTGGCATAACCTGGATGAACAGAACATCCGTTGATGGTAATCTTTGCGCTTGCCGCATTGAAGTTTTCGTATTCTATCTCTCCTACCTCTGAGCCGTCCATTGTGTAGGCGAAGTCGGCTCCGAACTTCTTAACATCGAAATGATGTGCACCCATGCCAATCTCCTCATCTGGGTTGAAGCCAATGCGTATCTTGCCATGCTTTATCTCCGGGTGCTCCTTTAGATACACCATAGCCTGTACTATCTCTGCTATACCTGCCTTGTCATCTGCTCCGAGAAGGGTTGTGCCGTCTGTCACGATAAGGTCTTCACCCTTGTGTGCAAGGAGCTCTGGAAATTTGCTTGGAGAACTTACGATGCCCTCAGAGAGAATTATGTCGCCACCGTCATAGTTCTTTACTATGCGTGGCTTGACATCTTTGCCACTTGCATCAGGACTTGTATCCATGTGAGCTATGAATCCCACTACTGGGCATTTCCTGTCAGTGTTGGCAGGAAGTGTAGCGTAGAGATAGCCGAGGCTGTCGAGTACTACGTCTTCTAACCCTTCGTTAATGAGTTCCTGCTTCAGGTATTCTGCAAACACCATCTGTTTCTGTGTTGAAGGTGTTGTTTCCGTTTCCTCACTTGACTGTGTGTCAAAGGAAACATATTTGAGAAATCGTTCTGTTATTGTCATTTATATTTTGTTTTTATGGTTCTACAAGATTTTGTGTGGATTTCTCAAAAACACTAATTATACTAATTTACACGAAATTTGAATTCAAGGCTGCTTTTTCATTGCACGAAGAATTGCTTGCGCAATTACGAACATTTAGCTCGGCGAAGCCAATAACACGAATCTTGTACAACGACATGAAACCGAATGGCATTGGCTTCGCCGAGCTAAAGGTTCGTGGTAAAGACATCATCCACACGAATTTTTGTAGTTCCGTTTTTAATTTGATGCAAATTTACATAAAATCTCTTGACTTGTGAGTCCGTGGAGGTAAAAATGTTTAATAAATTGCCATGAGTCGATATGCTTTTCTATACAATAATATATGTATGCGCACAGTTATCTACCCCTGTTCCTTCGACAACCCTTCGTGCACCCTTCGTATCATCTTCGTGAGGTCTTACTAATTATCTTATTGAGAAGATGTGATGAAGTATGCTGATCGTCTCTGAATCATGCCACAAAGATACTATAATAATGGAATACTATCATCATTAATCAATACAATCATTATAAAAATAATTATGCACACCTACTTATAATGACAAACTTCGTATTCGTTTCAGTTCGATTCCGTTCGATATGTCAACATTCTATCGTAACATAATCACCAAATCGGTTCTTCAAGTTTTTGTTTAGGGATTTCTCACCCATTAACCATAATCAACTGGAAAGCTGAGTTATATCTTCATTCTTTCTTTCATGTCTTTGCCTGCACCAGTGCCACGGTACTTTTTCTTGGAGGTGTTAAACTTGTAGCGTAGTGTGAGGCGGATGTGATGTGGGTCGTATTCTGAGCGTTCCTGTCCGAATATATGTGACTGGGCAAGGATGTAGTTGCCGAGGTCGAGACGCACATTATGGTAGGCGGTACGGAAGATGTCTCCGAATGCGAGGCGGAGTGTAAGTGCATCCTGACGGAACCACGACTTCTGTAGTGCAATGGTGAGATTCCAATAGCAGTTGCGTATCTCTGCCTTGCCCCAGTGAAAGCCAGATAGAAATTCCGAGTTGAGTTCCACTTGCCAAGGACCGTGCTCGCTCATTCCGTGCGTTGGAAACGTGAGGGTGTTGTTGGCATTGAAGATAAACATCGGTTTGTTGTACTCTACCTTGCGCTTACCTGCGGGTTCGCGTGGGTCGTCAAGGTCGAAGGTAAGCCATTGTTTCTGTATTCCAATGGTATAGTTGGTCGACCATCTCTTGATGGTAGGTGATACGTTGATGAAAGCTCCGAGTGAACGGATTGGCTTGTCGAGGTTCACCCATGTAATCATTGTCGTACCTTCATCGCCGTATGGTGATGTCCAGTCGTAGATGCCGTTGTCCTTGCGTGTGTAGTTCACTTGTGCTGCAAGCCAACTGTGACGTACACCAAGTGTAACCTCATGGCTCATCTCATGTTTTAGACGTGGGTCGCCCGTGGAGAGCGTGAAGCGGTTGTTGTACTCGATGTTACTTCGTAGTGCACTGTAATGTGGTCGCTGGGTCTTGACAGTATAACTGAGCATAGCTTGTGTCCCGCCTATCTGTGTGCCGAAGCTGATGGAAGGGAAAAGGTTGTCGTAACGGCGGTTTAGGTCATGACAGTCATCAAGGTAGTTATCGTAGCCGAGGTTCACATGCTCGTAGCGAAGCCCCATGGTCAACATTCCTGCCATCGGAATTATGGTGGTGTATTCCGTGAAGATGGCATAGGTGTCCTCGCGTACGTGTGAACGGTCGTTGCGGATGCTTGTTTCATCGATGTTGTAGGTGTTGTTGCGTCTTACAAATGTCATTTCAGTTCCAGCCGTAATCTTACCCATACCGAGAGGGTAGGTCGCAATCCATTTTGTGGCAGTCAGGTGGTTTGAGGCACTTGTCTCTGCATTTACAGTGCGAGGCTCCGTCTGTGCTTCCTCGTGTGTTGTTGCAGTCTTAGTGTAGTCTGTATGATAAATATCCACGTTACCCTCAATGGATAGCTTGCCTGCTTTTCCGTAATAGTATGCGTTGCCGAGCCATGTGTTCACGCCATCGGCATCTGTATGAGTAGGTGCATTCAAGTGGTCGATGACTTCGTTGTTCCTCTTTACGTCTTCAACCATGAGGTTGTCGGATGTGTTGAGCAGATTGACGATGCGTTCAATGCTGATGCCCATGGAATGTTTGTCGGACAGTTGCCAGTCGGCACCTACATTGAAACGTATGTCACGGTCGCGACGACCGAGACGTGTGCTTCCGTCTTGCACGTAGTTATTCTTACCGAACGATTCCTGACGGACGTCTGTCTGGTAACGGTTGAGGTACTTGTCGCTATAGTTTATTCCTCCGAACATCTCAAGAGCGTTGATGCGATAGGACATATTGAGGTCGGATGAGTGGCGGTTGTCGCCATAAGCCATACCGTATCTGTCTTGTGTCTCAAAGGTCAATCCCAGTCCTTCACCTTGACGGCGAAGTGTGATGATGCGTACCACGGCATTTGTCTGTGCGTCATAGCGTGCTCCAGGGTTGCTGATTACTTCCACCTCCTTTATGTCGTGGCTGGAGAGGCGCTGCAGCTCGGAGAGGTCGTGAACCTTCCTTCCGTTTATATAATATATAGGTGTACCTTTGCCGACCACGCTGAGTTTACCGTTGATGTTGACAAGTCCAGGTATGCGTGTGAGAGCATCCTCTGCACTACCAGCATTTGCGATGGCAGAACCGACGACACGAGTCACCATGGCATCGTCACGCATCTTGGTCTTGGGAACTGTGCCCGTCACAGCTACCTCACGTAGTTGCTGTGTCTGTCTTGTGATGCTCTGGGTAGAGTCTGATACTGTACGGATTTCTCCGTTCTGTGCAAAAACTGTTGTGCTTGTTGCAAACAATACTGAAAATACTAATGTCTTCATCTTGATAAATATTTTTGTTTCCTTCGCAAAATTATGAATGCCTGCCGAAATACGCAATACCTTGGGATATGTGGCTAAGATGTTGGGATTTATAGCATCATCATGGGATGAGTGGACGGATTTTGGGATGAATGGTAAGACTTTGCCTGAGTTTTTTGTACAGAATTGTTTGGATAAGAAAAAGCGTTTGCTTATTTTTGTCACACTTTTTGAAAATGGCAATAATTTAATGCTAACTAACTTAAAACTCAAGAAACAATAAACTCAAGAAACAATCATGAAGGATATAATCAAAGGCTGTGCCAAGAGCTGCCTGATAGTGATGCTTTGTCTTGCACTCTTTCAGCCATGGGGCATAGACAGGATTGAGGGCATGACTCGAATTGTATTGATAGTGTCGGAGACATTGATAAGTTTCCTCGATGCCGTGGTAGTGGAACTGATAGTTAAATATGTGTTTCGCTTTCGAGTGAGCACGCTGTCAGTCAGGCGTTATGTGATGGAAAGTCTGGTACGTGCCGTGATGCTTGTGCCATTGATTACCTTGACGCTCCTTGTTTTCCAAGGTTACGGATGGAAAGGTAATGCTTTGGAGTATATCGTGAAGGATGGAAAATTCATGGTTCAGCCGTTCCTTGCGATGAGTATGTGCGTGGCATCTTTGGCGGTTGTCATATTCATATTCATGTACTATAGTGTCAAGAATGATAAGCTAAAGGAAGAACTTGAAAACATACGTTCCATAAATGCCTTGCTGGAGGAACGCCAGCGCAAACTGTCGGAGGATGGCGAGGACGGAGGTGTCACTGAGCCAGAGCTCACTTGTACTATAGTGGGGCATGGACAGGGGGCTGTGTTGGAACTTAATCCTAAAGATATAATATATGTGGAGTCGATGGCAAACTATGCGGATGTGTGCTACATCAAGGATGGTAATACGCGCCACACCACACTTCGTATAACTCTCAAGCAGATGCGAGAGACGCTCGAAGCCTTCGATTGGGTGGTACAATGTCATCGTGCGTTCCTCGTAAACATCAATTTTGTGGTGAACCTTTCGAGTCGTAGTACAGGTTGTCAGTTGCATGTGTTCGGCATCGACAAGGATATTCCTGTGTCACGAGCCAATACAGAAACCATAAGAAATATGCTTGAAAGGAAGTCTGTATAGACTAAAACAAGACAAAACATGACTTGTATGGGGAGAGACAACTCTCTGTTTTCCCCTCCCACGGAGTGCATAAAATTGGAACGATAAGATTTCATTCGTGGTTGTGAAAAATCTACACTAATTCTTTTAAAAGTAAATCCGAAACTTGAATTAATGAAAATTCGTACCCAAAAGCATTACGTGTAGTTCTATACACTGTCCATTACTATTAATAAGTGTTAAAACGAAGCGAATATCGCAAAAAATAGAAATCGGAATTTTGCGATATTGAGAAATCCCGAATATCTTTGCAACGTAAACAAATAACAGAAAACACTATCATGAAGAGAAAAGAAAATACATTGACAAAGGCTGAGCTTGAGATAATGAATGCTCTTTGGGACATCAACCATTCGGCTTGCGTGTGGGACATCCTTGAGCATTATGAAGAGCCTAAACCTGCCTATACCACTATAGCAACCTGTCTCAAGGTTTTGTTTGAGAAAGGATATGTGGATTACTTCAAATGTAAGGGAGAGGGCAAGACCCACAAGTATGTGGCTAAGGTCACAAGGGTGGAGTATGCACGTCAGACCTTGCGTGATGTCAAGCGAACCTGTTTCGGTGGTAGTCTTCTCTCCATGTTCAGCTACTTCGTGCGTGAGGAGAATCTAAGCGACGAAGAGGTGCAAGAGATGTTGAAGATGGTGAGGAACGGTGAAGTTAATTCATAATTCACAATTCTTAATTCATAATTGCCATCCGGCTTGAATACGTTAAACCATGAATAAATAACTGAATATATATGTTGCTTTTTTCTATCAAATCGGCATTTGTACTTGCCTTGCTGTATGTGCCGTACTATTTTCTTTTGTCCAGGGATAGTTTCTTTCATTTTAATAGGAAAGTACTGATTTCCATACTTATATTGTCGTTAATTCTTCCGTTGTGCAATATATCTGTTATGTCATTCGACGAGAATCCTGTTGTGCATGATGTGCAGTCGCAGATGGTGAGTATTGGTATTCCGATAGAGCAATATCAGATGCCAGAAGAACCGTCTGAAGGAACATTTGCACATGTCGTTACAGAAGAACCGACTCCGACTGTGGCAGAGAAAGCGGAAACCACATGGTTCTCCTTCATAGAATTGCTCTACGTTGTTGGTATGTTGGGAGTACTCATTGTTAGGATTTTACAATTCTTTCGTATGCGTATTGCTGTGATGAGAGATTGTGTGTGGACTAAGCGTGATGGAAAGTGCAGGATATACTGTCATTCGGATGACATCGCTCCTTGCAGTTGGATGAATACTATTGTCATTGGTCAGAAAGATTTTACGAGTAATCCTGACGAGATACTACTTCATGAGAAAGGACACATATCTTATCACCATTCGTTTGACATCGTTCTGTTGACTATTGTACAGATGTTGCAATGGTGGAATCCTGTTGCCTATCTTGTTGGTTTGAGCCTCAAGGATGTACACGAATATGAAGCCGACGACTATGCACTTGGTGCTGGTGTCGTGGCAAAGAAATATCAAACATTATTAATATTGAAAGCTGTTGGCTCCAGTTCCTACGCCTTTGCCAATAACTTTAATCAAAGTCAAACTAAAAAAAGAATTACTATGATGATTAAACGTAAATCAAATCCATGGATGCAGGTCAAGGTTCTTCTCCTCATTCCTATGGTTGCGGTTGCACTTGGCGCCTTTGCCACACCTTCTTTTATAGCTCCTATAGAGGAGGTAGTAACAGAGATAGGTGACAAGTCCTTGATTAATGAGAATGTTCTTCCTTACATCTCCGCAATAGTGAGTAATCAGACTGAACATAAAGAAGTGACTGTCATTACGGACAATTCTGCTCTTACCCCAGATAAGAAGCTTGCTGATGGTGAAACTCTCATTCTCCTTGATGAAAAACCGATAACTGTTGATGAGTTCAAAACATTGAGGGATAACGGAATGGTAAATGTTGTGGAAGAAGGTGTCGCAAATATATACGTTGCTTGGGACACATTAGTCTCTGTAAGTGTTGGTGGATATTATTGTGTCGATATAAAGGACTATGTGAAGAAGTATGCCAAATATGGAGTGACCGATAAAAATGGTGTAATAAGTATACATAGTACGAATAGGTATGAAGCATCAAAGCTTATGATGGCTGGCGATTCCGCAAATGCTATGCAGGCTCTTGACAAGTTCCTGACAGGAAATAATACGAATGCTGAGAAGGCAAGGGCTTCGCACTATGTTGCAGTTTCATACATGAAAAAGTTTAATAACACATTGCTATTGAATTATGATTTCCCTAAGAAATTATGCTTAAATGCATTAACATACGATGAGCACTATGGTATGCCATTGATTAGTATTGCTGACCTTGTTTTCCGCATATCTCCACGTTCTGGAAAGAATGTTACAATTGATGATTTATTCTGGGGTTTGGGTCTTCATTGTTGTTTGGCTATTGACAAGTTAGAAGAGGCAATACGTATTGACCCTTCTTGCCAATATCATGCTAAGAACATGATCGCCCGTTACTCTCTAAATCTCTATCCAAGATCAGAATTGGAGCGTCTGCATTCAGACTACGCAGAAGGACAGGAATTTGAAGTCATTGGTGAAAAAACTAAATTAAGACTGAAGTGATTCATAATCACTATCCTGCCTGAGGATAATAAACCATGAATCAATAGCAGAAAACCTATGTTACTATTTTCTATCAAATCGGCATTTGTACTTGCCTTGCTGTATGTGCCGTACACACTTGTTCTCCATAAGGAGAGTTTCTTTAGGTTCAATCGCATGGTGCTGATTGGAATACTACTCATGTCGCTTCTGTTGCCATTGTGCAATTTCTCGGTGTTGTCACTTGATAATCATCCTGTGGTTCATGCTGCCGAGACTCAGATGGTGGAGGTAGGAATACCAATAAGTATGAGTGAGGAGTATGTGTGCATGGCAAATGCTGATTCACATCAGCTTTCGTGGTTTGATGTTGTAAGTATCATCTATGTTGTTGGCATGGTGGTTGTACTCATGTTCCGTATCATCCAGTTTGTACACATGGGATTGCTGATACGAAAGGATTGTGTGTGGACAGAAGAACAGGATGGCATAAAGATATACTGTCATTCGGACAATATAGCTCCTTGTAGTTGGATGTCAAGCATCATTATTAGTGGTGATGACTATCATAATAATGGCAACGAGATTATCCTTCATGAGAAGGGACACATACGTCATCACCATTCGTATGACATCATCCTTCTGACTCTTGTCCAAATGGTTCAATGGTGGAATCCTATGTCTTATATGTTCGGTATCAGTCTCCGTGATGTACACGAATATGAGGCAGATGATAATGTACTTACACATGGTGTGTCTGCCCAGTCATACCAGATGTTATTGATAAAGAAAGCTGTCGGCTCCAGTTCCTACGCCTTTGCCAACAGTTTTAACCATAGTTTAACTAAAAAAAGAATTGCTATGATGATTAACAAAAAATCAAATCCATGGATGCGTACAAAGGCATTGTATGCACTCCCTGTGGCTCTCATTGCTCTAAGCGCATTTGCCACACCTAAGTTAGTAAATCCTATTGAGGAGGTAGTGTCAGAACTCGAAAATAGGAAAGCACCTGTTACATCTGACATCATCAACAGTTTGTCTGCCAATGAAGAGAAAACGGAAGCCTCTATTGCTGAGACTGTTGCCGAGATGCCTACACCAAGTCTGAAGGACCAGTATGACCTTGATGAGGTTCTTATCCTTATTGATGGCAAGGTTGCTACAAAGGAGGAGCTTGCCAAGTTGCCAAAGGATGCTAATTCTGTAGTTATAGGATATAACATCAAGGCAGTAAAGGAGCAACTCCGTGCTTTGGGTGTATTGAGGATGAATATTCTTGCCGATAATGCCATCTACGTTCAGAAGTATGGCGACAAGGCTAAGAAGGCTGTTGTCACAATCCACTCAATAGAGGGACGTAACAACTCTAAGGACGACAATTTCTATCTTGTCAGCGATATGGAGCCTGAGTTCCCTGGTGGCAAAGAAGAGTTGATGAAGTTCGTGCAGAATAATCTGATATACCCAGAGGCATGTCTTTCAAATGGTGTTCAAGGTAGGGTTATCGTAAAGTTCATTGTTGAGGCTGACGGAACAGTAACATCCCCAACTATTGAGCAGTCTGTAGATCATGCCTTGGATTCTGTTTCCTTGGCAATGGTTAAAAAGATGCCCAAGTGGAGACCTGCTCTTGAAGACCAGAAACCTGTACGACGCGAACATTCTATTCCTGTCACGTTCCGTCTTCAGTAATGTCCTAATACCTGGGAGATTAGTCAAATCTTATTGAAAAAGTATAGTATTATAACCTGATTGTAGAATGAGAGTAATGTGGTAATGTATTGCCACATTCTCTCTAATAAAATAGTGTATGAGAAATCTCTTAGTAATATGTATTTTTGCTTTTTGCAATATTAGTGTTTCTTATTGTTCCAACAAAATAGAGACAAATAATCAAAATGATAGTGTTTTAGCCGAGGTAAAGTATCAGTTAACTTTTAAGAAAGACAAACAATACAGTTCAAACGAATATTCAACGGACACGGTTATCTTACATATTAATAGTCATGGCTCGCATAGTTTTAGTCTAAAAGAAAATGAACTGTCAAAGAATCTTCACGAACGTTTTCTTCGTAATGGAAAAAGATGGACAAACATGAATAATTGGTATGCTTATATAGGTGAAGTATATAATGATTTTAATAATAAAAGACAAAAGGTAAATTTATTATTGGATGCGGCTGGCGTATTTTCTTATGAAGAAAGATTGCCTACAATAAAGTGGAATATTGATTCTAAAAACAAAAAACTTATTCAGGATTATATGTGTGTGCATGCTACATGTAATTACAGAGGTAGAACATTTTCTGCATGGTTTTGCCCGGAAATTCCATTCAAAGCTGGACCATGGGAACTATATGGTTTACCAGGGTTGATTTTGGAAGTCTCTGATGAACTGAATGATTATATTTTTAAGTGTGTGAGCATAAATAAAAAGAGTCAGGATAGCTATGTTATAGATGATTCATATATAAAAAAGACAAATAGAGCAAAAGCACAAAAGATGTTGAAATATTTATGTAAGAAGCCAGGCACTTTTCTTAGTGGTTATGGAATTAAAGTAAGCGTTGAAGGTATGAGTGGTGATATTATGGGATATGATTGTAATCCTATAGGACTGAAATAAAAAGTGAATTATGAATTTACTTTGGAGAGTCACATAATGTGGATTTTTAGTCAAAATTAGATTCGTTAATTATCAGAACTAACCTATAATATGAAGTGGTAAGCATTATGAAGTATTTTGTTTTTGGTCTGCTTGCTTTGTTCTCTACTTTTGTTAAAGGACAGACAATCATAACGGGTAATGTACATTCTCAGGATGGTGCAGAACTGGAGTCCGTTATAATAACGGCACGAAATCCTGTTGATAGTGCCATTGTGGGATATACATTTACAGACTCAAAAGGTGCATATCTTCTTAAGATTAACTCTCCGAATGACTCCATAAGGCTTGTTTTGACAGGTTTTAACGTAAAAACAGATCAACGCATTATTGCAAACCGAAATGCTACTATTGACTGGAAGACAACAGAAGAAAGTCTTGTGCTAAAGGAGGTGCAGATAAAGGCACAGAAGATGTGTGGCAGTATCACGTCACAGTCAACTTGTTCTGGTGAATGTATTAGCGGCGTTATTAAATATGGCGAAACCGATTATGCAGGTTATTGTACATGGAATAGCTCTACATCAACTTGTTCTTGTGGCAATTTGCAGCCTTGGCCATAATGTAGTGGCTAAAAGCTAAAATGTATTTAACGAAAATAACATAAAACCCAAGAATCATATTTACATCCAAGGTGATGTGGATATATATCACCTTGGTTTGTTTCATAATAACAAATAACATAAAAACAATAACAGATGAAAAAAATACTCCTATTAGTTTTCTTTTTTAAATGTATATTCTCAATTTCGCAGAACTGGGAACAGAAATTCTCCACCCAGATGTTGTCAATTGACAGTGTAATCATGGAAGTCCAATATTCTGTAGAATATATGGCATGCAAGTCATGGGCTGATCAAACTCTAATAAAAGATACAATACTACTTCAAATAGGTGCTAATACATCGCATAGTTATTGTTGTAATGAAAAAAAGTACGATGTCAAAATAGAAGAACAATTACAGAAGTCAGGTAAACGTGGCTCGTGTTTTTTCCCAATGAGAGGAGCAGCTATTGGGGAGGTGTACAACAACTATCCAGAAAAGAAGTTGACAGTAATGACGTATATGGATGTCGCTGGTATATATAAACATGTTGAAGAAATTCCTGACTTTAGCTGGAAGATAGGGACAGGCAGTAAGACGATAAATGGGTATAAATGCAGTAATGCATTGTGTTTTTTCCGTGGAAGATATTATGAGGCATGGTTTACTACAGAAGTTCCATTTAAATATGGTCCTTGGAAGTTCTGTGGCCTGCCAGGGCTTATTCTTGAATTGTATGACACGAGTAAAGAATATACGTTTACATGTGTCGGCATACAATCACGGGCAAATAAGCATATTAATTATTGGGAAAGACAATACATAGAAAGTAATAGAGAGAAAACGAATAAGACACAACTGCGTTATCTGCAATACCCTGGTACTTTTTTAATGGAACATGGGATACGTATAATGTGTGATGGTAAATTTGGATCTGATAATGATAAAAGATTAGGCTATCAAGCCAATTTAATAGAAAAAGAATAAAAGTCTATCAATTGATATTTTAAGGACGATTGTTGAGATTATATGGGAATTAATATAATAAAGCTAACTGCCATTGTATCTATGGTGATGCTTTCATCATTTGCTAAAGGACAGACATTAATAACTGGAGAGGTACACGCTCAGGACGGAACGGCACAGGAGTCCGTAATCATCACAGCTCGCAATCCTGCGGACAGTGCCATTGTCGGATATGCGTTTACAAACTCAAAGGGAACATACACCTTGAAGACTAACACTCCGAACGACTCAATATTGCTCGTATTGACAGGTTTCAATATCAGAACGATGCAACGCACCATTGCGAACAGGAACAATAAGATAGACTGGAAGACAACAGAAGAAAGTCTTGTGCTAAAGGAGGTGCAGATAAAGGCGCAGAAAATGTGGGGCAGTCGTGATACGTTGAATTATCTTGTTTCGGCATATATGAAAGACCATGACGTAACAATAGGAGACGTATTGAAGTCACTTCCTGGAATAACAATAGACGATGCAGGAAAGATATCGTACCAAGGTGTACCTATAAGCAAGTTCTACATAGAAAATATGGATGTGCTGCAGGGACGATACAATCTTGCTACGGAAGGTATAAATGCAAGGGATGTACAGACGGTACAGGTAATGGAACGCCATGAGCATGTCCGAGCATTGCAAGACCAGACACCTCCAGAGGCGGCAGCTCTCAACCTGAAACTGAAGAAAGAAAAGAAGGGCGTATGGTCTCATAGGGCTGTTGTTGCTGTTGGATATGATGATGAGGTACGCTATAATGGTAGTTGGCAATCCATGTTCTTCGGGAAAAAGCGTCAGCATGTACTCTATGGAGCACATGCAAATGATGCATCAGGTAACTCGATGATGCGCTCCCATTATGGTGGAAACGGAATAGTACGAGACATATTTACTGGTGTTGCCAATCCCGGAGCTTCTCCTATGGGTAATGGTGTTGACAATAGAAATGGCGGCGTGATGACAAATAACGTCATAAAACTGAATGACAGCGTCAATTTCCATGTAAATGCTCTATATAGCAATAGCGTGACAAACCTTGCCACATATCATAGGACAAACTATTTGCTTCCAGATGGTACGGATAGATTACTGATAGAGGACATGAACTCTCATAGTGTAGAAAACTCTGCGGAAGCACAACTGATGTACGAAAAGAATAAGTCAAAACTGTACATAAAGAATACTTTTGATATTAAAGGTATATGGAACGATGATAGAGGATTCATAACTGGCGGAACAAAGGATATAAACCAGTTGTATGACAGTCACACGATAGGATTGCACGACAACTTCAATATGGTTTACCGAACCAAAAAGAATGGCGGCTTCAAGTATAATAGCGACAATTCGTTCCGTTCCTCTCCACAAACACTCAGCCTTACCCCAGGAGTGTATAGTGGTTTTCTTAATGACAGTATTGAATACGGACAGACAAGTCAAAGTGGAAGAATAAATCGTTTTGCTTCACATAATAGTTTCTCCCTCTTGGCAGATATTCAAAGACGACATCTTACCATTCTGCCTACGTTGTCTGCAAATATAGAACACCTTGACATAGAGACGGACATAAAGGCTGATGACAAGGCCAATCCTAATGCACATGGAGATATGAGATACACCAATTTCAACTTGGCAACAGGTGCACGAGTACAACTTGTGTATGAGAATTTTCATGTAAATGTTACTCTTCCGTTGTCTCTTACGACAACCATACTTGGAGGAGAAAGTCATAATGACAACAACAGGATAAAACTGTATTTCAATCCGAGTGCATCTGTATTCTGGCGATTCAAGGAATACTGGACGTTGGATGCCAATGGATCATACGGCGTAAATTCTACATCCTGGCGAATGCTCTACACGGCATACGTTCTTTCTTCATACAACAACATGTCACACTATGGTGGTGGAATATTCGATACACAGACTATGTCTGGGCGCATGAAACTGAACTATCGTAATATTTTCAGTCAGGTGTTCTGTTATATAGAAGGAAGTGCAGGAAGGAGTCAGAGTGATATAGTATATGGCTCATATATTGACGAAAACTCTTTTTCGACAACACAGATGGAGTATGCTCCACATCATTCAACGAGTTACAACATAAATGCGAGTGTGCGTAAGGATATTGACTGGAATGAATTGAGTATGGAAGTTCTCGGTAGATATGGACGCTCTAAGGGTGTATATTTGCGTCAATCCGTTCTGACAAGTAACACATCTGATAGTTATGGAATAGGAGGAAAAATCAGTTTCCGTCCATGGATACGTATGACATTCTCAAACGAGGCGAACTATTCACTCTCAAGAAGTAGCAATTCATTGGGATATGCAGGAATGGATATCAAGCATTTCTCAAATAATGCATCTACGTTCATAACATTGAAGAAAAGCTGTTTGTTCCTCAATATCACGGAACGTCACACAAGTAATACGTCACTCACAGGTATGAGACATTTCGATATGCTTGACTGTAGCCTAAGATGGCAGGATAAAGGATGGCAGATAATCCTTACAGTTGACAATATCCTCAATAACCGTAGTTATATTGACCGTTACCAGTCTGATATGGTTGATTCATACACAATGTATGAGCTAACCCCACGTCGCTTTATGGTTAGTACAATATTTAACTTTAAGTAATGAGATGAATAGATTACTATTCCCATTTTATCATCAGATGGATTCTGCCGATTGTGGTCCATCATGTCTTCGCATGATTGCAAAGCATTATGGTGTCATGTTCATTTTTTCTCCATTGGTTTTGTTTTTTTGTTATTACGTGGACACTGTCCAGTACGTACGCGTACGTACTGACAGTACGTCGCGATAGTACTGAGAGTACGTGACGATAGAACTATGAGTACGTCCGCGACGTACTTTTACCCAATGAAAGAGTATATTTCGAAAGGCAATTGCATTCGTGCATTTGCCTTTCGTCATAATAATCCGATACGAATTATTCTCGACATCCCTCCTCTCAATAATGTTTTATAAAGTACCAAAATCCTTTCGGAATTACATATATAATATGTCTAAAGTGGCATTTTGCAAGGTTACTTTCATGTCTTGAAGCGTTCAACTTTATTCATAAAAGTAGGACAATTATAAACTGCTTGAATTTTATTGGAGTATGATTTGTCGAGTTTTAAGCATTTTATAAAGATTTAAGTGGAAATATTGTGAGACTAAAAAATGTTGGTTCTACAAGATTTTGTGTGGGTATTTCTTTAACCACGAATTACACTAATTTGCACGAAATTGGTGGTTCCTCGGCTGTTTCCATTACACGAAGAATTGCTCGTGCAATTACGAATGTCACGAATCAGGTACAACGATTAGAATCCGAACGGCATTCGTGTTATTCGTTGACAACACATGTTGTCTTAGTGTAATGAAACAAGAGGATTTGAAAG
>JAFYAT010000137.1 GCA_017540585.1 Bacteroidaceae bacterium
GCATGTATTCTAACCTACTGAACTAACGCACCATTATGTTCCGTTTTTATGTAGAGTGGAGAAACTGAACAAACTCTCTTCTTTCAGCGGTGCGTACGAGACTCGAACTCGTGACCCCATGCGTGACAGGCATGTATTCTAACCTACTGAACTAACGCACCATTGTGCCTTTGAAAGTAACCTTGTGAGGTGTTCCTTTCGTTTAGCGAGTGCAAAGGTATGACAATTTTTGAAACTGACAAAATGTTTGACACTTTTTTTTTGATAAAATCGCCTTTTTTTGCAAAAAGACAGAAATATCAATATTGCTTTGTGACTCCATTTCTTCTTTTGTGTGCATATTGTCTTTTATGGGCGAGTGTTACTTGCGTGTGTTCCCTTTGTCCATGGTGGATTGGGAATGGGGAAATATATGGTTACAGACAGAATTTTTCGATTGCGAATGCCACTCCGTCCTCATCATTTGTCAAAGTTACGAAATCTGCGGCATCTTTTACGGGCTGTTGCGCATTTCCCATTGCCACTCCCATTCCTGCGTACTCTATCATGGATTTGTCGTTAAAACCATCGCCGAAAGCTATGAGCTGTTCTCGGTTCATACCAATCTTGTCGAGAAGTATGGAGAGACATTTAGCCTTGTCGATATGTGGGGGAGTGACTTCCATGAAGAATGGCTCGGAACGACAGATGTTGAGTTCGCCACCAATTTCATTCTTCATCATTGCTTCAAATGTTTCGAGTCTTTCTGGATTGCCCACTATTAGGCATTTGTGGACGGGGTAGGTTATAGCATCGAGAAATGAATCGACTTGCAGAATAACCATCTTGTTGCGTAAAGAGGAGAAACGAGCATATTCGTTGCTTGCATCCTCCGTCACGATATTGTCGTCGTGGTAGATGAGAATCTCGAATCCGTTTTCTTTTACTCTGTTATATATAAATGGAAGATATTTGGCAGGAAGTGTTTCTTCGTACATTATGCGCTTGGATGCCCACTCCGTTATCTCTCCTCCATTAAAGGCGAGGACATATCCACCGAAACGTGAGAGTTCCAGTTCCTCTGCAAGTGGAGCAATTCCGTAAGTCGGACGTCCGCTTGATATTACAACCTTCATTCCTTGCTCTTGTGCACGTATGATGGTTTTGCGAGTATGTTCTGTTATGCACTTATTGCTGTTCTGGAGTGTTCCATCCACGTCTATTGCAAGTATTGTGTATTTGTTCATTATGAGTGTTGTTGTGTGATATGTTGCAAAGTTAATGAATATCTGTGAATCATGCAAAAGATGCTTTGTTCGAATAAGAAAATGTTATTTCCCAATAATTCAATTACATTCATAATGTGATTGTAATGTTCAGTTTGCAAAATTGGGTAATATGTAATGTAAATGAATAAAAAAACATCTGATTTTGCAAATAGATTGTATAATATCTGCCTGTTTTGTTTAGATGAAGTACTTTTGTTATCAGTGTGTAATGTTGACACATCAAAAATAAACAGTATATTATGAAAAAGATCTTTTTTCAGATTATTACATTATTGTTTGTAATGATCATTTCATCTTGTTCAAAAGATGAAGCCGTGATTAACAATGTAGATGACGATTGTGTTACAGTTTGTTTCTGTGTATCAGGATTGAATATTACACAGGAGAAAACAACGAGAGCTAATACCATTCAGGATGCGTTCCCGATGTTGGATTTGGTTCTTTATACCATCAACAATGATGGTTCGTACACTAAGTATAAGGAGTGTTCGCAAACTAATACATCTTCTTCGTATGGTGTCGTCACTTTCGAGAATGTAAAGTGCGGTACATATAAGTTGGTTGCTATAGGCCACAATGATAGTACACATCCAAGTATGGAAGACCCAGAGAACATAGCATTCTCCAAATATGTTTATCTCTATGGACATACGGCTGACGTGACTATTACTAAGACATCAACAAGCATTGATGTCCCATTTGTCCATAAATCTGCAAAGATTGATTTTGAGTTCAATGGCTATATCCCTGATGAAGTAGAGAAGATACAGTTCAGCATAGATGGTGCAAGTAACGTGTATAATGCCATTACTGGTCTTGCTGCAAGTACTACCAATAGGGTGGCTGCCATAAATGTTTCAAAGGCAGAGAGGGATGCAAAGAAAGTGACTACTTATACATACACATTATTGACACAGGACGAAATCAATTCGGCAAACTCATATGTCAATATCACAATTGCTGGTCTTAATGCAAGCAATCAAGAAATAGATCCTAAAACTTACAATCATATTCCGTTGAAGATTGGCTATACTACCAAACTCGCTGGTGTATTTTTTGACTACAACAATTTGTCTTTCAACATGACCGTTAACAAGGATTGGGGTTCTTACGAAACTGTTGAATTGTAATTCATCTTACTAATTTGTCATAATGCGTTGCTACATTATAGTGGTGACGCATTTTTCATGTTACCATACGAGTATTGTTGTAATAATAAAAATTTTCGTAAGCTACAATTGTGAGGTAATGAGATTATTGTATGACCGACTCCGCCTAACTCTCTATACATTGAGGAAGTTGAGATTTCAATTTCCCCGATTTAGAAGAATTGGCTTTGGAGTGTCTTTATCTCATAACTTTTCAACTGTTGCTTACGAAAGTTGAAAAATATTCGGCATGTACGGTAGTAGTTTTGTACAAAGGAGCATATTAGAAAAACAATTTAGAAACAGAATTAAAACAAGAAAAAACATGTTTTTTCTTGTTTTCTTTTGTTTTTACCATGTTTTTTTAACTGGCCGCACTGCGGCAAAAAAAAGCATACAGTTTCAACCATACAGTACAAAAATTATTTTCACATCGAATTTTGTGTACTTAGAATGACATTCTGAACATGAAACGTATGCCCCACTTGTTTGTTCCTGGGTCATTTAGGTATGTGAGTCGGCGTACATAATCAACTTCGATGAGCTTGAAGATGTTGTGAATACCGAGTCGGAGTTCCACGTATGGCTTCTTTGTATCCATGTTGATGGTGTTCTGCTCATACACTCCCTCGCTGTTAAAGTGTCCAGGAAAATAGAACAAGTCTGTGTCAGTGTAGTTGCTGTGTGCAGGATTGTTCTGGTCAGTCAACTGTCCCCAAAGTACGTTGAATCCGATGACTTCACGCCACTTGAGCTTCTTGATGAGCGGTATGCGGTTGAATATTTTACCGTTCAAATCCCATGCTGTGATGTATGACACATATCTATCATTAAGGAACTCGTTGCTTGATATGAGGTTAAAGCAATAGTCCTCAAGAATGTATGCTTGATTGGCAGCAGGATGGATGAGGAGTGGAAATGGAACCTTGCTCCATTGTATTCCTGCTTTGATATCGTTGTCCCATTTACCCCATGAGCCGAACCAGAATCTCTTGTATATTCCTGCCTCTGTGACGTTGTAGCTGTAGTCGCTACCAAAGATACCTTGTACACCCATAGTATGGCTTACAGATATTATTGGTGCATCCTTGTTTACCTTTATGCGTCGTTGCTTGGTGTTGATGTATGTAGCACCAGGTTCGAACGATATGCCTGCCTTAAACTCAGCTGTTGTGTATGACTCTACCAATCCTGTCTTTCCGTCTGGGAGTACATTTCCATTGAGTGGCTGGAAGAACAGGGCATCTACAGCCTTGTTGTTGTTATGAGTGAACTGTGCATTTAATTTGAAGCCGTTCTCGTACTCACGTGTGTAATCAACACGCCATTCCTTGGTATGGCTGTACTGGTCAACCTTACTTGCCTGCATGGCGAGGAACATATTGTCCTTGTCGGTAGGAATGAATTTGTCAAATGGTGAACGTATATCATTCCAATAATAGACAGAGAGGTTGTTTACTGGAAACTCGCGTGGTAGATATGCTTTCTTGTTGAAGGCGTATGTGAGTTGCATCTTTCCGTACACATTCTTTGTCTTTGTACCATAAGCTACGTAGCCGTTGGCAAAGAGGTGAGGGGATAGGTGTGCCGTAGTAAGTGCTGAACCACGGAAACGCCATCCGTCATAATGGTTGTGGGAAATGATGGTGTTGATAGGACCTATATCGACTTTGTTCTTGTCGAGTGTTGCACTTGTCTCCACGAAGTTCTCTATCAGCGCTTTTACTCCGAAGATGATATACTTGAATCCCTTTATGTTTGTTATCTTGTCGAGGAAACTGTCCATCTTGCTTTCGCTTGATGAGAGTTCCACCTGACGGAATTCATTCCAGTATTCTTCTGACTGCATCTCAGCATCAGGTTCCTTGAACGTGTCACCTTTGATATGCTTAAAGACAGACTTTGGTATCTCGTTGAAATCAACATCTTTGATACGAGTGGTACGCTGCACCATGAACTTGCCGAGCCACTTGGACAGTTTCAGTTCTATGAGCATATCGTTTATATGTGCTATGCGCTCGCCACTTGGAAGTTCTGTGAAGTCCTGCTTGATAATCATGTTATCTACGAAGTTGACGTCGCTACGCTTAGGTATGTTCAGTTCCACACGTCTTACTTGATATGTGGAATCTGCCATGATGTGCAGGTAACCAGAGAATCCGAAATCTTGCTGGTTGTTTGGTAAGAAACCAAGCTCTATGACCTTCTCGCCATCTATCATCAATGTGTCCTGTATGTAGTAGCGATAGAAACTGATGGCATTGTCTGCAATTGGACTCTTGAACGGATACTGGAGTAGTCGGCACTCGTTCTGGTAGATATCTACGTCGGTGAATATTTCCTTGAGCATGGTGTTGAGAATCTCACCAGTATTGATGAGGTCGTTCACACCCTTGTTACTTTCTGCCTTGATGACTGTCTTCTCGGAGTTAGGGTTCTTGCGATATAATACTTGTGATATCTTTTCCTCTACCGTGAGAGGCAAAATGTACTTCTCCGTCTGTGGACATAGTTCCACATGGTCTTTGATGAATGCGAATTGCTTGTATTCGCCTTCCTCAAACACTTTATCTGTCACCTCGTTGATGGAGAATACCATCTTTTCATACTTGCTGTATGTGAAGTAGTCGCGGCTTCTGATGTCTGCATTCTTCTTGTGGGCTATGACCTTCTTCATTAGTTCGACAGCGGGGTTATTCTTGCGCGAATACTTCTGTTTTTTTGCTGTGAGCGTAACGCCCTCAAGTACCTTAGATTCGGGTACAAGCTTGATGACGAGGTCCTTGTTCTTGCCTCGCTTATGGTTGAGCTTGATGACTTGAGTCACGTATCCAAGAGTATGTATCGTAAGTTCGTTCCATGTGGAGTCCTCCTTTATCACGAAACGTCCGTCTTCGTCTGTCATTTCTCCACAGTTCTTGCCTTCATAGTACACGTTGACGTAGTCGATAGGCTTGCGTGTCTTGGCATCTATGACCTTACCAGTCACCTGTGCGTTGATGAAGAGTGTGAAGAAGAGATTTAATATTAAAAGAAAATATCGTTTCATAAAATTCATGTTCTAAAAACGATGCAAAGGTAAAACTTTTATCGCCCGTAACATAATGGTCGTGGGCGATAAAAGTGTCCTAAAAGTCTGAATTGTTTGTGTTTGAACTTTATTATGCAAATAAATCGTACAAATTGGCGATATCTGTAATAATCTTTGTTGGTACAGATTCGTCAATTTCTTCGTTACCCCAACCTTTACCCTTGATCCATACGGTTTTGCAACCGATACTGTTGGCTGGTACAATGTCTTTGCTGAATGAGTCACCCACGACAACTATGCTGTCGGCAGGCATTGTCTTATCATCTGTGTTTGTTACCTTACGAAGGGCATCTACTCCCAATTGGAAAATCTTTGGGTTAGGTTTTCTGACACCTACCACAGCAGACTCTATTATGTCCTGAAAGTACTCAAGTTTGAAATCCTTGAGTATTGTCTGTATGTTGCCGTAGAAGTTGCTTACAAGGACAAGAGGGTAGCGTTTGCTGAGTCGTTCTATCACCTCACGGCTTGTTTTGAGTACGTTGAGTACATAGTCATAGCAATAGTGGGCAATAGCATCCGACTTTGCCTTGCGGTCTTCTTCTGTGGTGTTCCATATCTTACGTTCCACGAGGTCGCCCGTCTCAAGGTCACACTTGATGATTAGTAGGTCGAGGAAATTATGCTCTGGCTTGATGTATGGATGCTTAGCAAGAGCACGTTCAGCAAATACATAACTTGTGCGGAACTCCTCCTTGCTCACTGGTACACCAACGTGTTCATAACCTTCCCACAACACCTCACTCCAGTGAAGGCTGTTAGTATCTATAGTACCTCCGTAGTCGAAGATTATACCTTTTATATCTTTCATCTTGTTTAATTTCAAATCTCAAATCTGTAATTTATGCCTCCGGATTATGACTGTGCCGCAAAGCGGCCAATTAGAAAAACATGGTGAAAACCAAAGAAAACAAAAGAAAACAGGAATAATCAACAATTAATAATTAACATGCAAAAACTCTGTGTTCTCTGTGTCCTCTGTGTTTGATGTGAAAGAGAAATTTTCTTTAATTTTCTAAATTTTCGTTCTCAAACTCAATCCAGATGGCCGCCCCCTTTGGGGGCTGGGGGGCTTTACTCCAGCTCGTCCGCAAGCTTCTTGCAGAATCCCTCATGATAGTGAATCATGTGGAGACGAATGGCAGAGAAGACTACAATCTCTACTGCTATTACGAGCCATGGAAGGTCGAGAAGACAACTTATGTAAAGGAATATGGCACGCCAGTTGAATGTGAGTGCATTTGTCCATTTTAATACTGGGAAACTGAGAGTATGGAAACGGTCTCTAAATTCCTGTGGTATGTCCTCTCCATATTTTGCCCTGAGATTATTGAGAAGTCTCTGGAGCTGTGGAGTGTCATTTGCTTGTCCCTTACACCAATTCTTGTAGAAGAACTGGAAGAATTTCTCAATAAAGTCTTTCTTCCATGAAAGGTTGTCATATATCTGTTTCTGAACTTCGTATGTATCTGCCTCACTCTGATTCTTTCCCTTGAGAAAGAGGAGGTGGATGTTGCGGTAGTAGTCAGAAATACGACATTGTCCAGGGTGGCAGAGGAAACCATCAAATGCTACGTAGGCAAATACGATTATGCACCATATTACGTAGTCGATGGTATATCCAAATATCTGCATGTCTGGTTCCCAGTAACGCCACATACGGAATACAAGAGAGAGGTAGATGAAAATGTACCAAACGTCTCCTGCTGCTCCGTCAAGGATTCGTCCCAGTTTAGTCTTCTTGCCAGTCATACGTGCCAACTGTCCATCGGCAGAATCGTAGAAATTTGCCCATGCAAGGAGGAGTACTCCGAGAATGTTGATGTATAGACCATCAAGTCCTGCTATACGGTATGAGTCAAAGAAGAAGCATATACCTGCTCCTGCTCCGAGGAACATGGATATGATTGTTACAGTATTTGGGTGTACTCCGAGACGTTCGAAGAACTTAGCCCACATATAGCCTATTGGACGTGTCCAGTATATATCTATATTTTCTTCAGTATCTGTTGATTTTATTGTTGACTGAATCTTTTCTTTTTTACTTGACATAATGCCTTATCTATTTTTTATCCTAAAAAATCTTATTTAATTATTCTTGTAGCAATAGCCTTGGCTGCTTCGTCTCTATATCTGGAGAAACTTGGCCAATCGTTGAAGTCTATTATGTATATTTCACCATTTGCGTCTATCACACAATCACCACCATATATGGGTGTCTCAACTGAGCGTGAAGCCCTGTCGGCAAGTGCCTTGAGTGCTTCATTATTGAATGTGTAGCCATGTTCCTTGCCGTTAATATCTTCAAGTCCGAACTTGGAATGTCCCTCGCTTGCATAGTACCATCGGAAGAAGTCTGTACCTTCTACTCCGTAGAACTTGACAAGGTCGCCTTCTATGTGTTGCTGGGCAACGAAGCTTGGTATCTCTCTCTCCTGAAAGTCTGCTATCACGGCTGCAGCCTCGTCATCATTTGTGACAAAACTTGTATCTTCCTTTACTTCGGCACATCCGTTACCTTTCTTTATCCATAGAGGAAATGTGACTTCACCATTGCTCTTTACTCCGAGGTGGGTGTATAGGGCGCATGGTGGCATGTTTATGCCTTCGTCCATGAATATCTCCAGGAGAGCAACACGTTCGTTGCAGTCAAGAATACCGCCAAGTGAGTTGACGAACTTGTCTTCGTCATTCTTCTCCATGAGCCTATTTATTGTATTTGTGTTACGAAGCATACCGAAGACTTTGTCGTATGCTGAGACATCGTAGGAGAGGGTAGAGAGGTCGTCCTCACTCATGGTGACAACTTCATTACCCATGTTCCTCAATTCGTCGGCGACAGCATCAAGAATAGCCTTGTCGTTACTCACCATATTTGGCGAGAACTTTTCGCTTCTGTATATTCCAAGCAGTTTCATACGTTATGATTTTAAGAAACTTTCAGCTTTCTTTATGTCGCTTGCGTGGTCAACATCGAGAATTTTGCTCAACTGGTATGCCTTGAGTTTAAGTCCGTCAAAGACAAGCTGACGCTGGAAATTGCGCATACGTGACATCCCGCTGTTTATGCACTTGTCGAGAGTTGTGAAGGCTTTCTCGTTAAGACAATATATTCCGCCAGAGATGTATTTGCATACAGACTTACCGTCTTTGCCAGGTTCGCTTGCAGCAAAATTCTCGAGTGAGTCGTGGAAACCAGTTATGTTCATTTCTGCATCTGTAGAGATGTAGAGTGGCTTTTCGTCGTCAATATAGTCTGTGACAGCCATCATTCCGTCACCCTCGTAAGCCTTGAAAGCATCAATATATTCGCCGAACTCCTTCTCACGGAAGATAGTATCTACTGTTGTGAGACAGAATTTTCCGTTGCCTATAAGTGGCTTTAGCTCATAGAAGCTGTGCATTGAACTTGGAGTAGTCTTGACGATAAGTTTAATGCTTTCGTCCTTTGTCTGCAAATCACGCAGATGGTTCTGAGTGAGCGGAGTGAGATTGTTTGTGATGATTACAATCTCCTCTGCGCCATTATCCTTGAAGATGCGGATAAGGCGGTCAATCATAGCCTCGCCATTTATCTTTACAAGTGGCTTTGGCAATTCTACTCCTTCCTGTGCAAGGCGTGAACCTTCGCCTGCGGCTAATATTGCAAATTTCATATTGTTGTCTTAATTCTTTATTTCCTCTGGTCCTTTTGTGCCCACCTTCATGAGCAGTAGGCCTATTGAAGCCCAGAATATTTCCCTTACACGACACATCATGCTCACAAACAGACCTATATCATTGGTCATTCCCATCTGAGCTGTTGAGAGTGCAAATCCTCCTTCACGTCCTCCAAGCTGAAGAGGGAAGAAGAATAGCAGGTTTGCAAACAGGGACGTGAATGCGAGTATGAGGAATGAGTAGAGGAATGTGATGAAGTCAGCCTTTCCTGCGTTGAATAGGATAAGCATGAACATAATCTCGAACGACTGGAAGATGCGTCCAAAATATTCGAGGAAGAACGAGCAATAGAAACTACGCTTGTTCTGACTCTGCAACTCGGATATTTGAATGTCAATCTTTTCGAGTGTCTCTCTCTGCTTTTCCTTAAACTCAGCAGCTTTACGCTTCAATCCTGGAATATGTGCTACAATGCCAATGAGCTTGACAACCATTCCTTTCTTGTATCCTCTGATGAACAGATATATACCGCCAAAGCAGAAGAGTGCCATGAGTCCGAGGACGATACCCATACCTGCTCCTAATTCAAGATAACCGAGAAGTGCAAGGATTACGTAAACCACGATGCTTGTAACCCAAAACCAGAAATGGCTGAAGATGTGCATCATCGCAAACAAGAGTACGGACGAAGATGCACGTTGTACGCCAACGTATGGCTTTATCTCCATTATCTTGTATGGCTCGCCTCCGAGTAGTCCTACAGGAGTGGCATAGTTAAGTGCAAATCCCGTGATTGTTATCTTTGTGAGCTTGAGAAAAGAAATATTACATTCTCCGCTTCCCTTGAGTATGACCAACCACGTGAGGGCATTCATCAGATACAATATGCCCCAGAGTGCAAGCATGGCTACAAGCCAGTAGCCTGCATGACAGATGTCCTTCCATAGTTGTGCAAAACTTACGTCGAACGTGAATATCATCACCACAATGGCAATTAAGCCTATGGCAAAGAATATGTTTCTTAGTTTATTGCTCATATAATCTTAAGTTTTTGAGTTTTTAAGTTTGTAAGTTTTTTAGTTTTCGTTGTGGGAAAGAATTTTCAAACTTAAAACCTACCACCCCACATGAACTAAAAAACTCAAAAACTTAAAAACTCACAAACTTACAACGTCTCGCTCTCTGTTGTCTGGTCAAGCTTCAACTTGTCGCTATCGTCACGCTTCTCGTAATACTGACGCTTGAGTGGGTTTGCGTGAGCCTTGTCGTAGCGTTCACGATTGCGGTAAGCGTCGATACCTGTGAAGATTGCCTGACGGAGTGATGTCTCGTCTGCCGTTCCCTTTCCTGCAATGGCGTACTGTGGGCCGTGAACAGGTGCTGGACGCACAACAGGAAGACCTGCTGTGTAGATGAGTCCTTCGCCC
>JAFYAT010000138.1 GCA_017540585.1 Bacteroidaceae bacterium
CCCCATGAGCACTCGTAGAGGGCATCCGTAACCCATGATATCGGCCACATCTGTCCACGATGAGTGTGGCCACTCAACTGGAAGTCAACGCCCTCACGTTCTGCCTGTTCAAGGTTGTATGGCTGATGGTCAAGGAGTATGGTGTATTTTGACTTGTCAATTCCCTTCATCAAGTCTTTCAGGGTCTTACGCTGTCCTGCGAACCTGTCATTCCTGCCGACTATGACAATACAACTGTCTATCTCCGTCGTCTCATCCACAAGCAAGTGTATTCCTGCCTCGCGATAGAAACGCTCCGAGCCATCCTTTCCGCTTATGTACTCATGATTGCCCAATACCGCATACACTGGCGCATTCAATCTCCTAAATTCTGCTGCCATGTTCTCTTCAATCAATGGTCTTATCCTGCCATCAATGATGTCTCCACCGATAAGGATGAAATCAGGCTTCTCGTCATTTATCATGTCAATCCACCTTGCAAGTTCCTTACGTGGATTATGATAGCCGATATGAAGGTCAGTAGCCATCACAATCTTGTAATCCTTCACGAATGGCTTCTCCGTCCTTAGTTCCAACGCAACCCTCTTCTTGTCATTATAGTTGATGTTGCCATAAACAAAGACAAAGAGAAGGACAACGAATATCCCGACACTCGTCCTTGCATTATCGTAAAGCGCCGCCTTAGGCACAAGACTCACGAGCCTTCCGAAGTCAAGACACACAAAGACGATGACCAGATACATCAGCACCATTATGGATGATGTGCTCACCTCATACACACCCCTTGCCACTGGCAAAGGATACTTGTCAGTCGCACCCGAGAAATTCAGGAAGAGCGAAAACACACTTGCCACGAGCAAGACAACGGCAACGCCTTTCCACACCTTAGACAGAGGGATGACATTCCACACATGCCACCCCACATAGCTGATGCCGATAATCGGCAGAAGCAGGAATATTATTCGCCACATAGATTGTATTTTATTTCTGTTTGCTATCTATTTATGCACTATAATTATGGTCAATTATCACCGTGACGGTTTCACCATTCAGCAAAGATTGAATCTCACCAATAAGAATGCGTGCAAACTCTGCCTCGTCCTTTACGCTGACATCAGGTACCACATCAACAGACACACGATTTTCTTTTTCAAAATAATAGAATCCATGTACCTGCAACACATTCTTATGCGAAGCCAATGTCTGCATGACCTTTGACTGAAGTTGTGCACGCTTATTGTCGCCAGTAGCAACAGCATAAATTCCGACAGTCATTACTATAGAATGACGTTCGAACATAGCTTCAGAAATACGTCGGGTCAAACCATGAATCTCGTATGCGCTCATGGTGTCATTCACATTGATATGGAGCGAGCCTATCATCACGCCACTACCGTAATTATGAAGTATGATGTCGAATACTCCATGCACGCCCTCAAATGCAGACACCTCACTCTTAACCTGCGAAACAAGTTCTGGCGACAGCCTTGCTCCAAGCAACTCGTTTATAGGAGAAACCAACATGTCAATGCCTGCCTTGATGACAACAAGAGAAATCAACGAGCCAAGTATTCCGTCAAGTGAAACATTCCAAATCAACATCACGCCAGCAGATACAAGAGTTGCCAACGTAATGATAGCATCAAACAAGGCATCCGAGCCAGATGCGACAAGAGCATCACTCTTAAGCTGTTCACCCTTATGCTTAACATACATTCCGAGTGCAATCTTCACTACAATACTCACAATGATGACAACAAGCGTGACCGTTGTATAAGTAGGCGTGGTAGGTTCAAACAGTTTCTTGACAGATTCTATGAGAGACGCAATACCTGCCGTAAGAACGATTACGGCTATAATCATGGCACTAAAATATTCTATTCGTCCATGTCCAAACGGATGCTTCAAGTCGGCAGGACGTTGCGAAAGCTTAGTTCCCACAATGGTTATGACACTCGACAGAGCGTCACTCAGATTGTTCACGGCATCCATGACAATAGCCACAGAGCTTGCCAAGACACCAACCGTAGTCTTAAACAGAGCAAGGAGCACATTTGATGCGACTCCTATCATACTCGTCCGAATTATCTGTGAAGAGCGATCCATATCCTTATTATATATATTAACGAAACGTGAATTAAAAATATTTAGGGCACGTGTCTTATTTTATGCCATATATTATACAAGCGCAAAAGTAAGAATTTCTTACTACAGATACAAGAATACAAGTCGAAAAACGTGACTTGACGTTGTCAAATTCATTTCTGTTATTGAGATATCTGTGATTTGTGACGGCTAATGTAAAACTCCGAATGTTTTGAAAACATACCCCGAGTTTAACATCGAAATAATTGCTCTTGACATCAAATTGGCGTATCTTTGCGGCGGTTAACCAGACAAACTATTTTCCCCCGCGATGTAATAACAGCAACATCACGAGGAAAAAATCCCACCAGTATGGTTATAACTCATGGAAATCAAAAAACAACGTATAAAACCTGATTTTTGACAAATAGCTAAAACTCAATATCGTTGAGGACGATGAGGACTCATTGAGGAGGAAAAACAGAGGGCTTTGTGAAAATTTTTCAAAAAAAATCTCTTTTTTCACTTTATTATTTTCATGTCCTGCGTTATAGTAGCGTAATCAAACAAAATCAAGATGAATCTAACAGAATTTGAACATATAGCACAACGGCTTCGTCCCAAGCTCATAAGCATCGCATACGAATTCTTCGAGAATCGCGATGATGCAGAGGACGTAGCACAGGAAGTATTGCTCAAACTCTGGCTCAGAGACACATCGCCTGACGATAACATCGAAGGACTTGCAGTCGTGGCAACAAAGAATCTATGCGTAAGTATATGGCGAAAACGAAAACGGCAGACAACGGTTGCCATTGACGACTACAACCCAGACACATCATCGGACGAAGAGGCTGACAAAAACATCATCGTCGAGGAGCAACAGAAAAAGATAGATGATGCCATCAACAACTTGCCACGCTCTGAACAGAGACTTATAAGGATGAAACAGGAAGGAGGACTTGAACCTGAAGAGATTTCCTCAATAACAGGTATTCCACTCCAATCCGTAAGGACAATGATTTCGTCCGCAAGAAAGAAACTAATAAAACAATTAAAACAATGAAGCAGACATTAATCGACAAATATTTAGCGGGAGAAACAACCGTGAAAGAAGAGGACGAATTGAAGCGTTTGCTTCAAGAGACACCTTCAGAACAGCTCTCGTCAACAGAAAAAGCCGTGCTTTCACTCCTTGGACAAGACCCTAACACGGAGGAAGAAGACATCTTCAGCGTTGACCACTCAGATGAGTTCGACCGCATCATGGCAGCAAAGCACAAAGAAACGGTTATTACAGCTGAGGAAGAAACAAAGGATGAGGTCGTAACCGTCGAACTGAAACCTAAGATTGCTCTCTGGAAGACAATGACAAGCATAGCTGCATCAATAGCTATAATCCTCGGAACATTCACTATCTGGAACAATGGCTCTGAGGAAGAACACAAAACCATAGCAAAGGTTACTATTCCTACAAAGGTGAATAACTCAAACCAAGATAAACAAGAGGACACCACAAAGGAAGAACCAACAGAGGAGAACATCAACTCCTTAAAGCACGATGACAGCAAGTCAGATATTGTCAACACACCAGAACAACCAATCAAGCATGAGAGCAAAAGCGAGGAGGTAATAGATATCTACGACTTGGTAGCTGAATCCGACTCCTACGATGATGCAGACATGGAGATTAGCCTTCTCGACATCGACTTAGCCCAGGCAAGCAGCCAAGCAGACGACATTCGTTCAACTCTCTATGCAATAAACAACGAACTTTTCCTCCTTGAGGAATAATAAAGGATTAACAAAATGAAAAATAAATTATTATCACTTATAATATCTCTAACATCCCTGAGCGCATTTGCTCAATCAAATGAAGAAAGCCAATGGGATTCATTCATTGACTATCTCTCCAACAACGGAGCTAAGATATCCGTTTCACACATGAACGATGTAAAAAGGAAAGCAACAAGATATAATGTAGTTTTCGAAAACAAGGACATCCTTAGACAAGGAGAGCAACTTGACGAAAATTACAGAGTGCCTAAGCTCGTTGACTCCATCAAAGTGTTCCTTGACAACAAGGCAAGACATTCACTTGAGTCATACAGATATGAGAATCATAGTGGCATGACAGACACCATAACATATTCTCTTGCACTTAGGGGATACGGAAAGAATAGCGACTATCTCTTGGATCTTGACAAAGCATACAGTAATAGCTTCCAATGGTCAGGTGACGGAGACAAGCTGGTGCAGACACATGTTGCAACATATCCAAGTCGCCATCAGTTACAAGAAGCGAAGATGCTCCTTTCGTTCAAAGACCGCAACCGCAAGATGTGGTTCAAAGCAAGAAAGACTTGTCTCTTTGACTATGTAAACGGAACAGGAAATCTTCTTATTCTTTCAACAGAAGAAAATGATGCTAAAAGCGCCTACCACAATTTCCACATCGATTCATTCGACTCCATTCTATCAAAGACGACAAAGGAAGCTTCGGCAAAAGCATATCCAGTCAAATACAAGTATGACAATGAGAAAGAAGAATCAGCAGAAATGCTCCAATCATTGAAAATCATTGAGAGCATCAAGAAAGGAACTGACAATACAACTTACTATCACTCTACACTATTCAATACAGATGACCTTGGAACGAGTGAATCTTCAGGTACGCTCTACATCATCAGCAAGGAAGATGCAAAGGAAGCATACCATACTCTTTTCAAGAATGCAAAGTCGTATGTAAACAACCATCCAGAAGAGTGTTGTGAGATAGAATACTCCAACCGTCACTTCTCCTTTAGTGGATTAAGAAGCACGACAAAGTACAGAGTCAATCACATTGCATTATCTGACTATGTACTTGCCGAAATGAGCAAAGACGGCACTCTCTACATCCTACGCCTCAACGTGACAGGCGACTACTGGATACCTAAGAACTGGAAACAGATTAAGAGTGCCATCAACGGGAAAGTTACCTTAATCAAGAAATAAGGGGGTAACAATTTCAATAGAGATAAAAACGAATAATAACAAAACAAAAAACATTATACATTATGAAACTTACAGCTATACTTTTTACACTTATCCTTGCTTCATCAAGCGTATTCGCACAGAAAGAAGACCCAAAAGGTCTCTACCGTTTGAACAAGTTGACTTACGAGAACAACCGTCCTGAGCACACACCTGAATTTGACCAGTACAAGTATTGCTCAGACAACACTCCTGTCACAATCCTCATCAACAGCGACACACAGAAGGAATTCGTATTCTCTCTTCGTCACGATGAACCAAGAGCATACAAATACACAGGTGACGTTCCAACAGGTCGTGACGGCAAAGGTACACGAATCTACGACAGCAACAACAAGCACTTCGCATTGAAATGGTTCAACTCCGTAAGACCTAATGAACCAGAGATATTCCCATTTGGCGAATTCATTACTGAGAACTACGACAAGAACAACATATCCCCAAAGATGGCACGTTCAATCAGCCTTCTTGAGATGAAGGATAAGCCTGCCAAGCACAAGCTTGCTGGTTGCTGGGGACTTGTAGGAACAAAGGGAACTGTTGCAGGAGTGGAAATAATACAGACACCATCAATGCCAATGTATAAAATATATGGAGAGAAGGACATGCTCCTTACCATTGGTGGCACATTCTTCTACTGGACATTGAACGTAAAGAGTAACACTCAAATCATCGAGAGAGACCACAACTGCAAGATTGAATGGCTCAACGATGATGCTTTCGCTCTCAGCTTTACCGATGACAAAGGAAGACAATTGACCGAGGTATGGACAAGAACAGGACTTCCTAAGGCAACACAATCAATCTTCGGTACAGATGTCAAGATAAATCCTACAAGAATCGCATCTACGTTATAACGCACCTTGTAGTTAAATGAAGTAAGAAGAAGTAAAAAGGAGTAAAAAGACGATTGTCTGTTCGCAAATTTGTCCAGACATGGTAACGTCTCTTTACTCCTTTTAACTTCTATTTACTCTTCTTTACTCCTGAAAAGCGAAGCCTAATTATCAATTATCAATTGTCAATTATCAATTAAGTTAGAACTGTTCAAGAATCCTGATGCGTTCCTTGGTGTCAGGATGAGTGCTGAAGAGGGAGTTGAAACTATCGAGGAAACTCTGATGGAGCTTCTCTGGATGGATGATGAAGAGCTGAGCCACATCCTCACGGTCAACCTCGCCAAGGGCAGGGTCGTTACTTATCTTGCGGAGAGCACTTGCAAGGGCAAGAGGATTGCCACAAAGCTCTGCACCTCCAGCATCTGCCATGAACTCACGCTTACGACTGATGGCAAAACGAGTGAGAAGCGTGAAGAAATAAGCTATTGCACAACACACGATGCCCACAAGGATGGCAATCATAACACCACCGCCACCATTCTTCTTGTTGCGTGAACCACCGCCTCCATAGAGGAACATACGGAACACAACATTAGTAAGGACATTGAGCACAGTGGAAATGATGCCCACGAAGACGATACTGATGATGAGTACCTTGGTATCATTGTTACGGATATGCGTAAGCTCATGAGCAATGACACCAGCCAACTCCTCGTCATTGAGTCGGTTGCAGATACCTGTCGTGACTGTCACCGTGTAAGTATTCTTGTTGATACCGCTTGCAAAGGCATTGAGCTGAGGGTCATCAATGACGTTAATCTTAGGCATGTCCATTCCGCCAGCAATACAGAGGTTCTCCACAATGTTGTAAACACGTGGATTCTCCTTGCGTGTGACAGGACGGGCACCCGTTGCCATCTGAATCATCGACGTGTTGGCAAAATAGGCAATGATGAACCATATTCCCACACCACCGACAACCCAAGGCATGTACTCAAGCCACAACTCGTTTGCCCATGTAGGGTCAAAGGTTGCCTGGCCGTACTCATCATACCCCGAACTGCCAGAGAAACCCGTTATGAGTGCAAAGAATACCCACAACATTCCCAACAGGATGCAAGGGAACGACAAAAGCAACAAGATACTATTTCTATTGTTGGTGTCAATCTGTGATTGTAAACCGATGTACTTCATAATTTGAAGCCCCCCGACCCCCAAAGGGGGCGGCCTCTGGGTCGATGGGGCTAAAAGTTATTTTTGTTAGATTTGTAAACTAAATCAGTCTTTCACTTTGTTCCGCACGGCTGCCCCCTTTGGGGGGTAGGGGGCCTGCCTTAAAACTCAATCTTTGGTGCTGCCTCAACAGCTGCACGCTCGCTTGCAGCAATCTCGTACATTGGCTCCTTCTGGAAACCGAACATACCAGCAAGGATGTTGTTAGGGAATGTCTGTACAGAGTTGTTGAGCTCACGAGTTGAAGCATTGAAGAAACGACGTGCAGCAGCAAGCTTGTTCTCTATATCAGAGAGTTCGCCCTGAAGCTGGAGGAAGTTCTGGTTAGCCTTCAAGTCAGGATAAGCCTCAACAGATACCTTGAGACCAGCAAGAGCATTAGTAAGCTGCTGGTCAGCAGCCATCTTGTCGTTGATGCTTGTTGCGTTAATGGCTGCAGAACGTGCAGCGGTTACCTTCTCAAGAAGGTCCTTCTCATGTGTAGCGTAGCCCTTTACTGTGCTCACGAGCTGAGGCACGAGGTCATAACGCTGCTTGAGCTGAACGTCGATGTTTGCAAAAGCGTTCTCACGATTGTTACGAAGGCGTACAAGTCCGTTGTAGATTGATACTGCCCAGAGTGCAAGAAGCACTACTACTCCAATAATAATCCAAAGTGTCATAGTTTATATTTTTTATGTTATTAATATCAAGTTTAAGAGAAATAATATTTCCTTTTCCACTTACTCCACGAGGTTTACTAACCTTCGCTTTATAAGTATTTTTTCTTATTTCGTTGGCAAAGATAAACGTAATATTTATCTTTTTGGTTATCTTTGCAATGTTTTTAACAAAAAATAAGACAGCCATGACTCTTGATATCTTGATTTGCACCATTGACGAGAGCATTAAGAAAGTGCCTAATGTTCTGATACCAAAGGAAGAAGGTATCAGATACGTCATTTCCATGCAATATACTGACGAGAGTTTTTTAGCAACGATACCAGAAATCCTGAAAGAGAGGGACGACGTCACGCTACTCACACTCAAAGGACGAGGACTGTCACGCAACCGAAATAACGCCATTGCCCATGCCACAGGCGACATTCTGCTCATAGCGGACGACGACAACCGTTACACTTCTGCTCAGCTGCACAAGGTCATTGAGGTACATGAGGATGATATTGACTACGATGTCATACTCTTCCGTGCGAACTTGGACAAGCATTACCCAAGCAAAGTAGAGACATACCAGAATGCTATGGCTGACGGTTACTATCCGACATCATCCGAGATAAGCTTCAAGAACGGTATCGGTATTGAGTTTGACGAACGTTTCGGCTTGGGCAGCGATGCCTTTGTTTGCGGTGAAGAGAGTGTCTTCCTCAAGGATTGTGAAGACAACGGACTTACCATCATCTGCTATCCGTACAAGATTGTCGATACCGTATCATTGAGTACCAATGACTTTGTCGGCAACCACGACCTTCAGATTGCCAAGGGTGCCGTCTTCCATTATCTGTTCGGCACTCGTGAGACACTCTGGCGCATCGCCAAGGAAGCTGCTTACCACGCCATCCACAGTCTTGCCAACCCTTTCAGCATCGCCTACTTCATGCTTAAAGGTATGCAACGTGCTTAGTACAATAAGGTAAAAGTTAAAAATTAACGACCTGTACGGTTGGAAATGTTTCTATAAAAGGCTAAAACAGAACGAACTTGTCGTTTTTAATCCCCCACGGAGCCACGGAGAGCACAGAGCTTTACTTTTACGCTTATTTTCTGACGAGTCCACGAAGGTCGCAGATGC
>JAFYAT010000139.1 GCA_017540585.1 Bacteroidaceae bacterium
ATGAAGCCTGTCATGAGTACAAAAGACTACAAGGAAAGGCTGAGCTTGCATAATTCTCGAAATAAACATTTTTTAACAAATAATATTTTGTTTTTTCTATAGGAAGCGGAGCCACGGAGCGCACTCTAAGTTTGCAGAAGATTATATGAGATAATTGAGAGATCTCTTATTATACTGATGATATCTGTACTAAGATGATGATATAGCAAGACTGTTTCTTACCTTTGTTGTAGTAAGGAAGAATCGGTCTGTCGAAGAGGTAAATCTTGGAGAGCACGAGTCATTAAAGACTATCCTCTGTTTCGGACCTCCTCGACATAGTTGCAAAGACCAGATAGAAAGTCATCGACATAGAGTCTTTTTAGAGTGTTAGTCCATACAACTATTGACCAATTCTTCTTTTTAATACTGCAAAGTTATGAAGAAATTATTTGTCGGCATCGACTTTTCAAAAGAAAAGGTAGATGCAGCCATCATTATTGCGGATGGACTTAATGAGATTGCTCCAAGAGCGTATAACGAGTTCAAAACAACCAACTCTGGCTATAACCAGCTTGTCAAGTGGGTCAAGAAGCATTCTGGTGATACGGAAGAGTCTTCATGGCTTTTCTGTGGAGAAAACACAGGAGACTACAGCCTTGGGCTTTGCAACTACATATATGGCAAGGGACTCGATTTCTGGCTGGAGAACGCAAAGAGCATCAAGGATGCATCTGGAATACGAAGACTAAAGTCTGACCGTGCAGATGCAAACATGATAGCTGAATACGCCATGAGGAATCATGACAAGGCCGTCATGTATGAGCCTTTGAGCGAAAACCTCAGGCAACTCAGGGAGTTGTTCCTCTACAGGCATAAACTCGTGGGGAAGAAGTGCTCGCTGACAGTTCGCAGAGACGAGAAGAAATTGACGATGGAGAAGTCAGCAGCAAAGAATGCCATCGCCAATATGGGACGTCATCTAATCAACGAATTTGACAAGTCTATAAAGAAACTCGACGATATGATAAAGGAACTCATAAGCTCCGATGAAGAGCTTAAACGCATATATGACATTGTGACTTCCATACCAGGCGTAGGTACGCAGAACGCAGTATGCCTGATGGTCTATACGAACAACTTCAAGAAGTTCGGCTATGACTCTAGAAAGATAGCATGCTACTATGGAATAGCCCCGTTCGGCAAGGACTCTGGTACGAGCGTGCATTCTGATCCGCATGTCCATTACATGGCGAACAGACTGGTAAAATCGATGCTGACACAAGCAGCTCTGGCTTCTGTTAAATTCTGTCCATCCATTGCGTCGTATTACATAAGACACATAGAGAGTGGTAAAAAAAAGATGGTGGTATTGAACAACGTCAAGAACAAACTCATACACATGGTTACGGCTATGGTAAAAAACGGTCAGAAATACAATTCTGAATACCGTAATTTAATTTCTGTTGCATAAATTGAAAATAAATATAAAAACATTTGGATTTTAACATAGAAAGCAGAGAATCCTTAATCCGAGTTCTTATGAGCGCACGAAGGTCGCAAGTGCTCCAATGAGGGCACAGAGAATAGACCCTTTCCCCAGCCCTCCCCCTCTATGGGGAGGGAGAGCCATCCGGAAAAGTCTTGCATTAGCCTGCTCCGTGGTCTCCATGGAGCACAAGCGACCTCTGAGAACTCTTACAAAATCGGCGAACTAAGTTTAAAACTCAGCTTACTCCGTGCCTCTGTGGGAGATTAAAAACGATAAAAACTTATCCCGAACTACCCCATGAACAGCACAGGTTAAAGAGACTTTATCCAGTCAATCATAATCTTGATGGCATCGGGAGAGAAGGTCTCTTCTATTTCCTGATATTCCGTTGCCGCGCCAGTCTTGCAATGCTGGAAAAGATGATTCAATCCATCAAGTGCAACGACCTTGGATTTCTTGTCAGACAGAGCATCCAAAGCCTTGAGGTTGCTGCTGTACTCTACCTGTGTGTCAAGCTTTCCATTCAATCCGAGTACAGGACACTTGATGTTGCCAACCATCTTACTTGCATCCAATGTGAGGAAATAACGGAAGTATGGTGTGGATGCCTGCTTTACGGCTTGCATGAAATTATTCTTCAACACATCTGGTACGCCATCAGAAGATACGGCAGACACGTCCTTTCCAGACATCAGAGAATCAAACGCCTTGCCAAGCGCACCACAATAAGCGTTGACAACATCATCAGACAATCCTGCACGCCTAAGAGCGATGCCGTTCTGCCACAGCAGACACTCCTTCATGGAAATGACTCCTCCAGCAAGCGAAACGACATAATCCACCTGTTTCTCATTGGCAAGCATGAGTCCTATTGTTCCTCCCTCGCTATGTCCAATGACACCAACCTTCTTGAATCTCTTGCGCAACAGCTTTACACCTGCCAAGGCATCATTCTTCATGTCCTCGGTAGTACAATTGATGATGTCTCCAGTGGACTCTCCAAAGCCACGATCATCATACCTCAACGTAGCAATACCATTACGAGCCAATGCGTCTGCAATAACCGCAAAAGGCTTATGCTCAAACAATGCCTCGTCACGGTTCTGAAAACCGCTTCCCGTAACCATTATAAACACAGGGGTGTTCCCGTCACATTTCTCTGGAAGCGTCAGAGTACCCTTGAGTACGGCATCGCCATTGGTAAAAGACACCTCTTCCGTATTATAAGGAAAGGGACCAACTGGTGTCTGAGGACGATTGACTTTCTTCTCTCCCGGTGTTAATGTTAGTGGGAGCGAAAAGCCATTCTGTTTGAATATACCAGTAATCTTGCTACCATCATACGTACCGCTGTATTCACCCCGGATTGTAGGAATATTCACAAACACAGAGCCGTCATCCTTGCGTGTCCATTCTGTCTTTATTCCCTTTACACCCTGAGCTGGTGAATCAAGGGTACATCCATTGTCAGAGAAATGGAACACAAGCGGCAACTTCATGCCTTGTACATTCAGTTCGCCAAACCATGTGCCTTCCTGCGCATTAATGGCGATTGATGATAATAACGTAAAAAGAGTTGTAATAATTGATTTTGTTTTCATTGTCATATTTTTGATTATGTTTCTACCCTAATGGGCATAGGAAAAATTAGGAATGGGTAATGAGTAATAACAAGCAACATCCGTCCTCTGTCCGAATTGCTATTATTCATTCCTCATTCCTAATTTTTCATCGGTGGCTCATCAATTGGAATAGGTTTCTTTGGCTTCTTCATTCGCCCACTCTTCTTGAGAGCCTCGGCAAGAATCCACTGAATCTGTCCGTTCGTGGAACGGAACTCGTCAGCAGCCCACGCCTCAATGGCATCCATCATCGTGGAATCAAGACGCAGAATAAAATTCTTTGTTTTAGCCATAATATCAGTATTTTATATTTGGTGCAGTATAGCGTGCTTTCTCCGACTTCAGATACTCCAGGAATTCAGATGCGGAGCCTGAATAGTCATCATAGTCAATCTGGTACTTGCCAAAAGACTGAATACCGAACTTCTGGCAGAACCTTGCAAAAGCACCTCCAACACTCTCCCTGCCTTCCGTTTCCTTCAGGAGAATCCTGATTCGTCCCTTACGCTCCTCCCTAAAGCCATCAATTCTATCCCACGTAATCAAGTCACGATGGTGGATGATTCCTTCCTCTACAACGACTACTGGCATACGACGCGTAATAAGATACCACAGGAACATACCGAGCACAATTAAAAACAGCGCCACAAAAAGAGCCAAAAACACCCACATAACAGCAGGTGCTTCGCCACATTCATGTATCTTCCTTTGTATTTTCAAGATAAAACTTCCAACCACCACACCAGCCAAAAGTACAGCTGGAATTTTCTTGACAAATATATTCTTTCTAAATTCAAGCATAATTCTGAGTTTTTAAGTTTCTAAGTTATCAACGAGGAAATCGCTCCAGAGGAGCGGACGAAGAAAAAACAGATAAAAACATTTTTCTGAACCCGTCGCTAATGGCGACTAAATTACCAACCTTACCATAATTCTTTTAGCATAAATTATCATATAACTGACCACGAATTGTCATTAATTTATTTCTGTCAAATTGCTATTAAATATTTATGAATATTCGTGGCAAATTCATGACAATTAATGCCTAAAAAAAGTGGTAATTTAGCCAGCAACGCTGGCGGGTTCAGTTAAGTATTTTCGTTAGTTCAAATATGGAATGCGGACAATCAATTCCTCATTACTTCCCTTCGGTCAGTGAGACCGCTTCGCTTAGTTCCTAATTCCTCATTCGTTTTAGTGGTTCAGCGTACCGCTGTTGATCACAGGTTGTGCAGGTTCATCGGCACAGAGGACTACGAGGAGGTTGCTGACCATGGCTGCCTTCTTCTCTTCGTCAAGCTCAACGATAGATTCCTCAGAGAGCTTGTCGAGGGCAAGCTTGACCATAGACACGGCACCATCCACAATCTTCTCACGAGCTGTGATGATGGCAGCTGCCTGCTGACGACGGAGCATGACGGCAGCAATCTCTGGAGCATACGCAAGGTAGTTGATGCGTGCTTCCATCACCTCAAGTCCAGCCATCTCAAGTCGCTCGTTGAGCTTGGCTGTGAGTACCTCGTTAATCTCGGCGGAGCCGTCACGGAGAGTAATCTCGTTGCCGTTGTTGTCCTCGTTGTCGTAGGCATACATGCCAGCCACCTCACGGAGGGCAGAGTCGCTCTGGATAGCCACGAACTTCTCAAACTTATTCATACGTGCTGCTGCTGATGCGCCTACCTGATTGGCTGCGCTCACATCCGTGTCTATATCGAATATTGCCTTATATGTATCCTTGAGTCTCCACACAACCACAAGACCGATAAGCACAGGATTACCAGCCTTGTCGTTCACCTTGATAGGCTCAGCGTTAAGGTTACGTGCACGAAGGCTCACGTTCTTCACGCTCATGAAAGGGTTAAGCCAGTAGAAACCATTCTTGCGGAACGTACCAACGTACTTACCGAAGAACGTCATGACCTTTGCCTCATTAGGCTCAAGCATAGAGAAACCGCAAGAGCAGATGATGGCAACGATAAGGAGGAGGACAGCAAAGGCAGCATACACGCCAGACTCACCTACAATAGCCAACAATATAGACAATACTACGCTTGCCCAGAGCACGATGTCAATAACTATCATAAGGAAGCCGTTCAATGAACCGCCTCTGAACTCGAATTCACCAGTTTGATTTTTTGTTTCCATAATAATAATGTTTTTTAGATGTTAATTCTTTGTTTTATTTTGTATATTTTTTTGATATCATTTTAATATCACATTGCAAATATATTTTGCTTATTTTTTACCACCAAATAATTTGTATGGGAAAAGCATCAAGAGGCACGAAAATATGCCGTACAACATATTTTTGAACATTATTCTCCTTGATTTTGTAAGATGGAGATTGCAAAACGTGACGTGATGCAAAAATTCATCTCAAAGCTCCTCCCACTTGTGGAGGTTGTGAGTGGGCTTCCCTACTTAGTCAGTACTACGTCAGTACTTAGTCTCATCTTTATCACCTCTTCATCATTGGAGCAGAAGTCGTGACAAATAGCCTCTACGATGGCGGACAGTTGTTCCTGTTTTCGACGCTGTCAGCAACAAGATGAGCCAACATACCGCACATTTCCTTCCAAGTGTTGTCAGGATACATGAATTCCGTTCCGCTCACGTGAGCACCGAGGATGGGGAAAAACATCGGAACAAGCGGTTCATACATGTCTTTTGACACCTGTGAGAGCAATAATCTGATACATTCTGTCCCCTTGCCGAGCGGTGGCATCTTAGGGGAAACGGTCTTGCTGATATCGTATTTCATTATAAATCTGCTTTTTAGATAAAATTGTAAATCTGTAATAGATGGATTTGTGACAGTGTGACAGTGTGACAGTTGATTTTTCCGATGTGACATTTTCTCTTTTATTATATATATCTATTTAATTATTAAATATATATAATATATAAAGAAAGAATAACCAATGCAAAAAAAAACATTTGTCACACTGTCACAACTGTCACACGCCCCTATGGTCTTACGTTCATGTTCATGCGTAGGGC
>JAFYAT010000140.1 GCA_017540585.1 Bacteroidaceae bacterium
GGAACAAGACCTCCAGCAATATGATGCCGCCCTCTACGACTGGCAGCAGGCCATCCAGCTCGAGCCCCAGAATGCCGACTATGTCGCCTCCCGTGTAGACCTCCTGCTGCGCCTTCGCCGCAACAAGGAAGCCCGCCGCGATCTTGATGCCGCGGTCCGTCGTGGCATCCCCCGCGGCCTCCTCCGCATCTACTACGCCCAACTGAAGTAACTTCGTGGCTAAAATAAAGATATGAAAGAAGTCCGCAAGGGCTTCTTATTTGATTTGTACAACAACGCGTCGCAGGTTTTCGTAACTTTTTTGCTTTTTTCTTTGTTTTTTTCGGAAAGAATTCGTAACTTTGTACCCGACTTAGCCAGCCATATAGTGGCAGGGCGGGTCAAAAAGACATTGATGGATACCTGAGGCCGACGATGCCGTTTGTAGGGCTGGCCGAGGGGAAAGGCGTTTACGGACGTTATCATTTTGTGATCTCTAACTTCGCAACTTAGAACCGTACACAGAGGTAATGCAACGGTAAGCGTCTGCGTGGGTTGATTATATCCATGCCAATGCTATATAAATATTGTATAGCGTTAGGTGCATATATAATCACTTGGCGTGGGCTGGCTTCGTTGCTTATCCTTGTACGGGGGCAATGCGAAGGCCTGAGATCAGGGATGGGCGAAAGTAGAAACTCCCATGCCTTTTTTGTTTCCATTAACTTTAAGTCGAAAAACAATTATTAACTAAAATAAAAATGCTTATGAAAAAGAAATTATCATTATTGATGGTTGCTCTCGTAGCTATTGCTGCATTTGCCGTGCAAGCTACAAGGAGAGCGAATCCAGAACCGACTGTGGTCTTAGACTTTACTGTAAACGACTGGGGAATCCCCACAAGTAGTAAAATGGTAGAAGAAAACTCATACACTAATACTGCAGGGTATACCATTAAACTTGCTGGAACTTCTGGTAATGGTTATCGTTACTATTCTAATGGCAGTTATGTCATTAATGGCCAAAAAGGCGCATATCTTACTTTGCCTGCCTTCGACTTTGATGTGGAAAAAATTGAGGTTGTTGGACGAAATGCAGCTTCTGCAGATACTAAGCAAAACATTTTTGTAGGAGATACTCCCGTTAGTACGGAAACTACTGGTGTCAAGGGTACTAATGTTTATGAAATAGATGAAGCTTATCAAGCTGCAGGTAATGTATATGTTCTGAAGGTAACTTCGGCTCATAACACTCAGATTACAAGAATCAACATATATAAAAAAATCCCCGTTGTAAAGACCGTAACCTTTATTAATGATGCAGAGTGGACTAATGTCTATGCCTATACCTGGACAGGTGAAGGAAATGATAAGGTTGAACAACGTGGTGCTTGGCCTGGTCAAGAGATAGCACTCACTAATGATGGCTATGTGTTATCCTTCCTAGCTGCAGATGCTCCTGAAAACGTTATCTTCCACAACAATGCAGGTCAACAGACCGGCGACCTTGCATTTGAGGATGGTGCGTTCTATAACTCTAAGGGTAAACTGTCAGACTTCTCTGTCACCTTTAATACTGATAAGGGCTGGGAGAAGGTATATGCTTATGCATGGACCGGCGAAACTCCTATCAAGCAATGGCCGGGTAAAGAGATTACAGAAACCCTAAATGATGGTGTTTACACCTATTCCTTCAAGGCTAACGAGGCTCCTGCAAAGATTATCTTCAACGACGGCACCATGGAGGGCGGCGTTGTTGGAACAAATCAAACCGCTGACCTCGACTTTGTGAATGGCAAGGCTTACGAGTTGATGAATCCCAGAACCTACACAGCAACCTTTATGACCGATTATGATTGGGAGAAAGTTTATGCTTACGTTTGGTCTGGTGAAGAGCCTGACGTTCAGGAATTCGTTGGTGAATGGCCTGGCTTGGAACTAACGAAGAACGAAAATACAGGAAAATATGAATTGAGTTTTGTCTCTGAGTTTACGCCCAAGAAGATTATCTTCAACAATGGCTACAAGGGCGAAGACAACCAGACTGCCGACCTCACCTTCGTAGATGGCAAGGACTATGCGTTCATGAAAGTAACTTGGACGGTAGCCGGTTATCCTGCTGCTCTGTTTGGCGAAGGAGGTACGATCCTGGATGACAACGATATGGTAAAGGGCGAAAACGGACTATATATTTGGATGAAAAAAGGCGTGATGCTGGATGCCTACTCAAGCATTAACTGCTATATATATAAGGATCATGACCCTAATGAGGGGTATTATGCCAATGCTGATGTCTCGATAGAGCAATCTGGCATATATAATGTTACCATTACCTATAATCCCGAAAAAAATGAAGCCAATGTTTCTTGCGTTCAGGTATATCAATATAATTCTTCCTTTACCACAGACCAGGGGTGGGAGAAAGTTTACGCTTATGCTTGGACGGGAGAAGAGCCGAATGTTCAGGAATACCTTGGCGGCTGGCCTGGCAGAGAGATTACTGCAAACTATAATAGCGAGACAGAAGCTTACAATTTAAGCTTCTTTGCACTTGAGGCTCCCGCCTACATCATCTTCAATAATGGCTTGGAAGGCGATGCCCTGAAGAAGACAGAAGATTTAGCTTTCAAGAATGGCCAGGCTTATGGTCTGTTTAAGAACGTCATGTTGAAGGGTGCCACCGAATGGACAGGAACTGATACATGGACTGTTATGCGTAATGTTGACTTGACTTATGTAGGCAAAAATACCTATACGGGTATACTCAACCTGAACGACCACAAAGGCGACTATCAGTTCAAGCTGTTCATAAACGACGGCAATCAGGATACTTGGCTGGGCAACGCTGAACTGGTATGGGACGAGAAACCAGACTGGATTACCTATGTATCTCGTACTCCAGGCAGCAACTTCTTGTTGGAGTACGAGAAGTCAGAATACCGCACCTACACCGTAACAGCTACTTGGAACGAGGATGCCGAAAAGCCATGGACACTGAAGATAGAGGGTAAAGACCTTCGCAGCACACCCATAACGCTGATAGACTATCCGACAAGTACAGACGGCATCACGCTCAACGGAAACTGTTATTATGGTACAACATGGGTCTGGGATCAACAACAACAAACAAATGTAGAGATGCCTGGTATCTTAGTTGGAAATGGTGACAATTATATCACTCTGGCCACAGATGGCGGCTTTAAAGCTGGCGACGAGATTATTGTCAAAGCGCAACCCACAACATTCACGCTTTATACTTTAGCAGAGGACAACAGTGTTGTGGATATACATTATTTTGATATGTATAATTCTAATAATGGTGGCAATGATAGGGAAAGACACTATATTCTGAAGAAAGACTACAACAAATTGTATTTGCTATGTCCTAACGGAGGGGACTTTTTGAATGGTCTTATCGTAGAGCGTCCTTATGAGACTCCCGTTATTCATAGATACACGATTACCGGAGACTTTACAGATAATGAGATTGAAATGACAGAATACCCGTATTCAATGGACTATTCTATCTACAATTGTACTGTTAAGAATGTTATGGTTCATCTTGATGAAGGACAAGATTACAAGCAAATCACATTCCAAGCCCGTGAAGACGGCGAAATCATAGCGGAAGCAAAGGAGTTTCTAGAAGAGGGAAAGTACATTCTTAATTTCACCCTTTCTAATATGAGTCACTCTTGGTCTTTAGGTATGGGAGCAACTTTGCAGATGGCTGAGATTGCCAATGTCAATCTCTTTGGTGCATGGAATCAATGGGCTGAAGGCCTGACGCTGACCAAGGGCGAGAACAATGTCTATACAGGAACTCTCGACTTGTCAGAGACGCTGGACAACCAGAAGTTCAAGCTGTTGATCAACGATGGTGAGCAAAACTACTGGTTAGGCAGCGATGTAACCATTGACGACGCATCCAAGGATTTGATCGTTGCCACAGGAGATAAGGACAACAACCTGCTGCTGAAGAATGCAACATCGGGCTACAAGACCTATACCGTTACCGCTACGTGGGTAGAGAACACGGAGGCCGACAAACAGTGGACGCTGAAAATTGTGGGCGACGAGGCTCGTCCGACAAACACTTACACCATCAACTTCAAGACCAACATTCCTGAATCGAAGTGGTCGAAAGTGTATGCTTATCTGTGGAGCGGTGAAGGCGAGGATAAGATTGAGTACGTGGGCGGATGGCCTGGCAAGGAAATCAATTATGAAGATTCTGATCCGGATGGCGATAGATTTAGCGCAACATTCAAAGCCGTCAAGGCTCCTGAATACATCATCTTCAGCGATGGTACTACAGAAGGAAGCGTAGTTGGCGTAAACCAGTCGATAGATTTCGCCTTTGTAGATGCTAAGCAGTATACGTGGAACGAGTACGCTGTAACATTCTCTACGTTCAAGGATTGGGAAAAGGTCTTTGCTTACGCATGGTCGGAAGAGGATGCCAACGTTGTGAAATTCTCTGGCGAATGGCCTGGCAATGAGATTACGGGTACTAAAGAGAATGATATTTATACGTATGCTTTCCAAGCCTGTGATCCCGAGAAGATTATCTTCAATGACGGTACAACGGATAATCCTGTCTTGTATGTCAACAAGACCATCGACTTGGACTTCGTGAATGGTAAAGCTTATGTGCCTATTGTCCTCAGCGAAACTGCGACAGAGGCTCCTGAGGCAGCAAATGGCGTTGAAGTCAAGGTGAAGCGTGCCATCAAGGCTCACAGCTGGAGCACCATCTGTCTGCCGTTTGCAGTTCCTGCAGAGCAACTGACAATGGCCTTTGGCGAGGGCGTGGAAGTGAAGGATTTCACCAGCTGGAGTGCTACTAAGTCAGGAAATGATGTTGTATCAATTACCGTCGGCTTTACACCTGTAACGGCTATGGAGGCTAATCATCCTTATGTGATTAGGGTGAAATCAGAAATCTCGGCAGATGACGGCTTCCTCGTTGACGGCGTGAATATCGATCCTGTAGCTACGCCAAAGAAAGAAGTAGGAGAAGAGCCGAACGTGGGAGTATTCTATGGCACATACGTAGCTAATACGACCGTACCTGAATACAATCTCTTTATCAGCAATGACAAGTTCTATTACTCAAATGGCTCTACCAAGATGAAGGCCTTCCGTGGCTATTTCGACTTGGCTGAACATTTGACGATTTCGGGTGATCCCAATGCTCATATCATTATTATTGACGAAAACGCGACAGGCGTTACAGCTATTCGTCATTCAGATTTGCTGAAGAATAATGTCTACGACCTGCAGGGCCGCAAGGTTGAGAATCCGAGCAAGGGACTGTATATTGTGAATGGTAAGAAAGTCATTGTGCGTTAAACAATAAAGATTAAACATTTAATTTCGGAAAACAATGAAGAAGAAATATATAACTCCCGTTTCTGAGGAGATGGTGCTGAAGTATCAGAATAGCCTGTTAGTGGCATCTCTGATTGATGGCGATGGTAATGCAGAAATCATTGATGATGGCGGTGGAAGTATCGTGGACGAAGGCGGTATTCTGGATCCCGATGCTCGTAGCTTCGATGAAACCTTCGGCTTCGAGGACCTCTCCACTTTTGACTAATAACTATTGGCGATTCTCTATTATTTGAAGCAAGCCACTTTACGTAAAGTGGTTTGCTTCTTTTTGATGTATTTTATCACCAATGCGTTTTTTGAAAACAGAGTAAAATAAGGGAATAGAGGCTCGCAAGAAATGAGGTGCCGCCTCGAGGGTCATGAGGCGGCACCTCGTTGCCCTTGAGGCGGCACCTCAAGGGCAACGAGAAGCAATCTCAAGAAGCACCCTCAACAAAGTACCGCTTTGCGGGCAACGAAGTAACGCTTTGTCGCCAGCAAATTACCGCTTCATCGATGGTGAAGTACCGCCTCATCGCTTGCGAGAGCCTATCTCGTCAATGGCGAGGCCCTATCTTGATAGCAGCGAGCCCTATGGCTTTGTGATTCCGGCGAAATTGACTTTGCCGAACCCTTAGCCCTGCCACGGGCTAATGGCTACAAAGAAAAAAGCCTTGAAGATTTGAAAGCGAACTTTCATCTTCAAGGTTTCTTCTTTGTGATTCCGGCGGGATTCAAACCCACAACCTTCTGATCCGTAGTCAGATGCTCTATTCAGTTGAGCTACGGAACCTCACTTGGCTCCTCTTTTTCCGACTTGCACGAGTTGCGCAGCGGTCGGTTTCTGATTTGCGGGTGCAAAGGTACGGAGTTTTTTGCGAACTACCAAACATTTTGCGAATTTTTTTTGCGGAAGGGTTAATATTCCTTAAATAGTGTGGAAAGGATGTTGATTTTTGGAAAAAAAGTGTTTACTTTGCATGATGAAATGTACTTAATAAGGTACGCACGTGAGAATTCATAAGGTGAAAAGTAGTATTTAAAGATTGATATAGACATGAAAATGAAAACTAAGTTAATGATGTTTGCCGCCTTGGGTATGGCTTTGATGACCAGTTGCGGCAAGCAGGACGATGCGCTGTCGATGAATCCTCCCACAGGTTATACGGACGGAAGCATTGACCAGGCTGTGGCTGAGAATGTGTATAACGTTTTCGGCGTGACCTTTGATCCCAATCACACGTGGAGCTCTACGGTTTCCGGTAATGTGACGATTCAGGTGAACCCCAACGAGGTGAAGAAGGTGCAGCTGATGGCTTATACGACAGCGGTGAATGAAGACGGCGAGGAGGTGACATCGATGACAGTGCTGAACGAGGCTGACGTGGAAGGCCAGTCGCAGGTGACGCTGTACTATGACGCTCCGAGCAAGAACAACGGCTTGTATGTGTCGTTTGTTGGCGACAACCTGTGGTCGGTGAAGAAGCTGGAGGGCAACACGATAGCTTACAGCCGTGCTGCCAAGCGTAGGGCTATCGATACTCAGTTTACGCTGCCGACAGTGCCCCTGAGAATTACTAAGGTGGAGGACTCGTATGCCAGCATTCGTGGCTGGATTCCTGGCGAGAAGCTGTATCAGATGGCTGACTATGAGGCTATGAAGATGCCTGTGGCCGACTATCCCGCAGACTATAAGGAGACGTTCAGGGCTATGGTGTTCTCGTACTTCAAGAACGGTCGTAACTATAAGAACCTGCCTCGTGCCAAGAGTAGCGGTCTGTATAATGACAAGTGCTATCCCTTGACAACGGGCAGCGACCCCATCATCCTCTCGCCCATCTATAAGAACGACGGCGGATATCAGGAGGTGGAGAACTCGGACTTGTACTA
>JAFYAT010000141.1 GCA_017540585.1 Bacteroidaceae bacterium
CTTCCTTTATACAACAAAGGTAAGCATAAACTGTTATATCTTAACGTTATTTCAACGTGTTATCTAACATTAAAATTTAAGAGATTTTAACTCTTAGAATATTTACTGCAAAGTTAAAGCAAAGTTAAAGTGGGAGAAAAAAACAACCTATATGGTTTTAGTTTTGCACAAAGGTGCATATTAGAACTTAGCGAAGCGCTCTCACTGGCCAAAGGAAAGTAAAAACAGTCAAGAACTATTCTCACTGACCAAAGGGAAGTAAACAGAACAAAAACAAGAAAAAACATGTTTTCTTTTGTTTTTACCATGTTTTTTTAACTGGCCGCACTGCGGCAAAAAAAGCATACAATTTCAACAGTACAGGCCGAATACAAACATACGCATCAAATGAAGTTTGTCCTTTTTGTACAAAATGGAAAGTTAGGCTTATCGTAATTCCTGTACACAAAAAAGAAGTCGTATCATGAGAAAACAAAAATTTGCTCGTGAAGAAAAATTATCTGCATCGCGAAGCAGAATTATTTTGTACGCGTACAAAAAATTTTTTCTACGCGTACAAAAAAATCACCCATTCCTGAGCGATTTTAAAGGACAATTGGATGCGTATTAACACACAGCAGACTTATCGTATTTATACAGCCACGAAGATATGGTTTTCGTAACCACACAATAGTCAATATAGACAACACAATTGACATAAAACATGCTCAAATAAAAAACGAACAGTATGAATATTATTTCTGTCTAATGTAACTTTCGCCATAAATGTTTAGAAGAAATTCCGCCATGCTACTCTTCTTTCACCTTTTTTCATAAAAAGAAGCATTATTTTACATCATTATTTGCAATTATTATAAAGAAAACGTAAATTTGCTACCGAAAAATCAAAATGCCTTTTCACAATCAGAATAAGGAAAACAAAACGAAAACATAAACCTAAACAAACAAATGACAAAACAATTTTTCATAAGCATAGTTACAATGCTATGCTGTAGTATGAGCATTTCTGCCACATGCCTAAGAATGACTGCAGATTCAACAAAAACAAAGCAGGAACTGGATATCTATGCGGAGGTCTATGACCACATGACGCACGATAACGTCGATTCCGTGCGCGCAGAGCTCCTGAATGGACGTGACAGTTGTTTTATCGATACCGTCAAAGTGGAGGTATGGAACTCATGGAATAATGGTGTAACAAAGAAACACACGCATCTCAGTACCGTAGTTAGCAAGGCTGGCACTTACATCCTGCGTGTGGCTGCAAACGACTATACCACACAATATGTTCCGTTTGAGATAAAGAAGATATACAAGCATGAGACTCAACGCCAGTTGAAGCCAATCTATCTCCGCCATGTAAAGAAGCTCAACGAGGAAGAACTCGACGAGGTTGTGGTGGAAGCTACAAAGCTGAAATTCTATATGGACGGCGACACACTTGTGTATGATGCCGATGCTTTTCCTATGGCTGAGGGTTCCATGCTCAGCGACCTCATAAAGAAACTACCTGGAGTGGAAATGGAGAAAGGCGGCGTTATCAAAGTGAACGGCAAGAAGGTAGATGCCATGTTGCTTAACGGCAAGGACTTCTTCAATGAGGACCGTGAACTGTTACTCGACAACATGCCTTCGTATATGGTGAAGAGCATTAACACATACGAAAGAGTGCCTGAGAGTGCCCAGAACTCTGTTATGGCAAAAACTACTGAGAAGGAGATGGTACTTGACGTGAAGCTGAAGAAGGATTACAACGAGGGATGGATAGTCACGGCAGAAGGTGGTGGCGGTACTACGTTCTTTAAGAACGATGATGGAAAGTATGATGTCAAGTACCTCGGTCGTCTCTTTGCCATGCGATTTACGAAGAAGTCACGTCTCTTGATGTGTGCAACGACAAACAACGTGAATGATACCCGTGAACCTGGAGAGGAGGGTAACTGGGCAGAGCTTCGACAGACACAAGGCTTGACTTCAAACGTAATGGCAAATGTAAACTACACCAGATACTTTGCAGAAAAAACACGATACGAAGGCTCGCTCAAGAGTACATACTACGATATCACGGATGCGAATAACACAAGCAATACGACCTTCCTCGAAGATGGTGACCAATTCGGTCGCTCATCATACGCTAAGCGCAGCTACGACTGGGACATCACATTCAACAACCGTTTCAGAACTCGTAATGAATTTGCGGAAAGCAACCTGTTGAAACAGTTTTACTTTAACATTAATCCATTCTTCTACTATAAGAAAAGAAACTACCACGAGGATGCTGCAAGCACACAACTTGACAAGGATGTTGCATCAAACCTCGGTAAAGCATGGCTTGACAGTATCTATGCTCCACTTGCAAGTGGCACACTTAAACGATATGCAAAAAACCGTGACATATCAGCAAGTAAGGGAATAGGCCACTGGTATGACTCGCATAACTTCCTGACATTTGGCTTTACTCCTGCACACAATGACAAGGTAGCATTCACTCTTGACATCAATCACAGATTGACAGAAGACAAAAATGATGCATACGAGCACAATTATATAGATTATCCAAAAACTTCCGAGCCAAGTAAGTTCTTAAACAACTATATTACAAGCCTTGAAAGGAATCATAACATCAGGACGAACCTTGAAATGGATTTCATCGCAATGAAGAACTGCTACCTTAGTTTAGGAGTCGTTCACTACTACGAACATACCAACAACAACAATCCAATGTATCAACTCCATAAACTCAGCGGATGGGACACAAGAGACACGGAGCACTCACTCGGTAATCTTCCTTCGATGGACGAGTGGCTCACTACAATGGATATGCAGAACAGCAGTCATTCGATTACGGACAAGAACATCTTTACTCCGTTCATCACTTACACATTCGACCACGACAACGACTCAACAAAGGTAAACTACCATGCTTATATAAACGCCAGCGCAGACTTCATACGTGAGGAAATGGAATACGAACGTGGTAATATGCTCAAGACAAATCCAAGTCGAAATGCAAAGACATGGAATGCAAATATAAGCTTAACACGTAGAAAAGGAGGAACACCTAATTACATGAATTTAAGTATGGATTTCAACGAGTCGTTACCATCACTTGTAACGCTTCTTGACATTCGAGACAACAGCAATCCAATGAATGTCACACTCGGTAACCCAAACCTCAAGCGTACGCATAACTACAACGCTTCATACTACATGAGGCAGAAGCTTGGCAAGACAATGATGTACGGAGGTGCAAGGGCAAACATCACCAAGAACGCCGTGGCACAGGGAATCGTAGTCAACGGATTGGGCGAACGCACGACAAAACCTGAAAACGTGAACGGCAACTGGAATGCAAATGCGTATGTAGGTCTCGATGTGTCACTCGATAAGAACGAGAAATTGAGACTTGGCAACACCCTCTATTACAGTTTTAATAACAACGTGGACCTGACAGGAACTACAAAAAACGACAGCATAGCAAAGCGTTCTGTTGTGAAGAACAATATCTTGTCAGACAATCTAAAACTTACCTGGCAACCATCAAAGAAGATGGAATACGGACTTTTTGGAGAGATAAACATGCAGAAGAGTACAAGTCGTAGAGAGAACTTCAACAACATAGATGCGTACACTTTCAACTATGGCTGCCGTATGCAGATAGAGTTGCCATATAACTTCAACATAAGCAGCGACCTATCTGTATATAGCCGACGTGGATATGACGATGACGCCATGAATAACGATGAGCTTGTCTGGAACGCACGTATAGCAAAACGTATGTACAAGGGTAAGTTCACCATAATGTTCGACGGATTCGATATCCTCGGTAATCTATCAAATGTTTATAGAAATGTAAACGGTCAGGGACGTACCGAGACATTCTACAACGTGATTCCTTCATACGGCCTCCTCCGTCTCGTGTACCGCTTCAACAAGCAACCAAGAAAGAGTTGACAAGCAACTTTTCACAACTGAGGATCACTCATATTGCAAAGAACTTATAGAATACAAAATACGCACTACTCAATCTCTGAGTAGTGCGTACGAACTAACATCTAACCTAATACTTAATATATTGTGTTTACCTATTGAGAGAAATATAAACTAACGAACCCTTTTTTAATTCATAAATCATTTTCTATAAACCCGTTTACTTCTTGTTTTCACACATAACTGTTCAATTCCCTTTTTGCTCGTTACCTTCCTTTTAATTATCACCTCTATTGTTTCAACAAAATCTTGTTCTAAACTAAAAAAACTTTCTTGTCCAATTACATTAATAGTTATTCTTGCTCTAAAACCTAATCTCTTGTCCTAATCACAATATCCTATTCAAACCACAATCCCTTAATCCTAATAGCAATCTTTAATTGTGAAAAATCCCGTATATATAATGTAACCCCCGTATCGTTTTATTTTATAACTGTATCTGTCGAATCAAATACTCTTGTCTTAAAACTTAAATGTTTATTGAAAAACTATTTTTGTTTTTTGACACTGCAAAGATATGGGGTTTATGTTAATCTCATTTTCATTTTCATGGCAATACCTTTCAAACGACTGCCTTTTACATAAAAAAATTAATACCATTTCTACTATTTCTGTCTTTTGAAACATATTAATTCGGAAAAAGTGTGCAAAAAGAGAATGTATAATTAACACTCAATTCAAAATATTGATATGTTGTCAATTGCACACCTATATTCTGTGGTGGAGAATCACAAAAATTGGCAATGTGTGCCATTAATACCCTTTCTAATTTTACACATTTTATTATCTTTTACTCAAACGAGAAAACAGAGCCAAAAGTCGCAAATAAAGACAATGGGGGAAAGATATCATTTGGATGCTTTGATTTATTTTCTCACGTTTTGTAGCCGATTTTAAACAAATCACGCCTTGTACGCCCCAATTTTGTACACTAAATAACCAAATACATTCTTCTGGTAATTTTTTTACGAAAATACAATGGTACAATAGTTTCATTCCTTAGGTACAAAATTGAAAAAATATTGCTTTCTGAGTGAAAAATCTATTCTTGAGTCGAAAAGAGGTACGAAAATTTTGAGAGTTCGATAAAAAAGACATTTGGGCCATAAAATATAGAAACACATGACATTATAACAAGATAAGCGTATAAAAACAGATTACCCGTATTAAATCCAAAAACAGATTTAATACGGGTAATTATCCAGAATTATCTTGGTAATTATTTCTTCAACTCTCTGTCGAGGTAGTTCTCGATGCGAGTGACGAGATGCTTGCGAGTGTTACCACCATAGATGCTGTGGTTACGGTTGGTGTATGTAGCCATCTCAAACTGGATGTTGGCTTGAGTCATGGCTTCTGTAAGCTCAGCTGTGTTCTGGAAATGCACGTTGTCATCAGCAAGACCGTGGATGATGAGGAGATCACCCTGAAGTTTCTTGTACTTGTGCATAGGAGAACAGTCGTAACCGTCAGGGTTCTCCTGCGGAGTGCGCATGAAACGCTCTGTATAAATGGTATCATAATAACGCCAGTCGGTTACAGGGGCAACGGCAACACCGCACTTGAAGACCTTACGACCTTCACAAAGTGACATGATAGTGTTGAATCCTCCGAAGCTCCATCCCCAGATGGCGATACGGTTCTTGTCAACGTATGACTGCTGACCGAGCCAGAGAGCAGTCTCCACCTGGTCGTGAGACTCAAGATCACCCATGCGGAGATAAGTGCACTTCTGGAACTCTGCTCCACGTCCACCTGTACCACGTCCATCAACACACACAACGACGTAACCCTTCTGTGCAAGACGATGTTCCCACATAAGACCACCAACAAAGCCATTCTTGAAAGAGTTGTGAACCTGCTGGTTTCCAGGACCACTATACTGGAACATAAGAACAGGATATTTCTTTGAAGCGTCGAAATTGCGTGGCTTTACCATCCAACCATTAAGTTCCACTCCGTCACCTGTAGTGAACGTGAAGAGCTCTGCCTGTCCAAGTTCTGCCTCAGCAAGCTTACCCTTCAACTCGCTATTATCCTCAAGCACCTTGAGGCTTTTGCCAGATGAGTTGCAAAGAGCATAAACGGAAGGAACGCCAAGGGCAGAATGAACGTTCATGTAGTAGTTACATCCCTTAGAGAAGATTGCCGTGTTACATCCCTTCTGTGTGGAAAGCTTAGTGCGCTTGCCAGAAGCATCCACCTTATAAATATATTTCTCAAGAGGACTTCCCTCGTTTGAGGCAAAGAAGAAGTTCTTGCCCGAAGCATCGCAGCCGTAATATTCGCTCACGACGAACTTACCAGATGTAAGTTGGCGAACAAGCCTTCCGTTCATATTATAAAGATAGAGATGCTGATAACCGTCACGCTCACTGAGGAAAACGAACTGGTCACGTGAGAAGTCGAGGTTCTGAATGACATCCTCACTTACGTACTTTTCTGCTTTCTCACGAAGGATGAGCTGCGAAGTTGTGGCACGAGCATCAACAAGGTAGATATCCATAACGTCCTGATGACGATTGAACGTAACGACAGCGAGCTTATCCTTGACACCTGTAAACTGGATGCGTGGAATATAGCCGTCACTCTCTACAGGCACATCGAGGTTACGAGTGACACGTGACTTGATGTCGTAGCTGTGAACAGACACCTTGGAGTTCTTGTCACCAGCCTTTGGATATTTGTAGCTATACAATCCTGGGTAAAGGGTGTACTCCTTTTTTGCAGGAGCAGCACCAGCGAACCACTGGAAAGAGAATGTTGACACCTCTGACTCGTCAAAGCGAATCCATGCAAGCATCTGGCTGTCGGAGCTGAAGTCGTAAGCACAGTTGAATGCAAACTCTTCCTCGTACACCCAATCAGGTTTACCATTGATGACCTTATTGAACTCACCATCCTTAGTCACCTGTGTTTCTGCATTATTGTAGAGGAGCTTGACGAGGAAGATGTTATTGTCACGGACGAAGGCAATCATCGTGCCATCAGGAGAGAACTTAGGCACTTCCTGTTCACCCTTTGTAGAGAGAGGAGTAAGAGTGCGGTTGTGCACATTATATATATAATATGTAGAAACAGCTGAGTGACGATAGATGCCACGACGATTTGTCTCAATGAGAATATTCTTCTGGTCAGGAGACATAATGTAGCTCTCTACCCTATCAAGCTTTGCATTACGTGCTGTCTTGGCATCAAAGAGAGTTTCAAGAACTTCGCCATTCTTGAATGAACGACGGAGAATCTGCTTGCCATCCTCGCTAATCTGCGAATAGCTTTCGCCATCGGCAAGAGGCACGACGCCATAAACACCTTTCTCACGGTAATAACCGCCTACAACATCATCAAGAGTTATCTGCTTTGCAAACGCAGCAGCAACAGTAACAAATGACATAACTAAGATTAAAAGTCTTTTCATATTACGAGTTTTTAATTCAAATCAAACAATATCTTTTTCCTTGTCTTGCATCACGCTCTTCCATGCGCTTGCGAACCTTCTCAACAAATTCGTAGTTCTTCAATCCCCAACCAGGGATGGCAAGAAGGGATGCCGGCGATTGTGACACGAAGCGTTCAAGGACAATATCTGGGCAAAGATTCTCCACGAAGTCAATGACAAGGTCGATGTACTCATCAGCCGTATAGAGATGAAAATCGGAAGGTCGCTCCGCATATTCCTCAGCCATACGTGTACCCTTTATGAGTTGAAGCTGGTGAAGCTTGAGAGTTGTCAGAGGCAACTCAGAAAGAAGTGTCGCCTCACGTATTATGCTCTCACGGTTGTCTCCTGGTAAACCGAGGATGACGTGACCACCCGTGATAATGCCACGACTCGCCGTTCGTCTTACGGCATCAACGGTTGCCGCATAGTCGTGACCACGATTGATGCGACGGAGCACCTCGTCATCCGTACTCTCTATGCCATACTCAACAATCAGGAATGCACGTTTGTTGAGTTCCTCCAGATAATCGAGAAGTTCGTCAGGCATACAATCGGGACGTGTTCCTATGACGATACCCACGACATCCTTCACCCTCAATGCCTCCTCATAGAGCCTTATCACATGAGACACGTCACCATACGTATTGGTGTAAGCCTGGAAATATGCAAGATACTTCATATCGGGATATTTTCTTGCAAAGAACTGCTTACCTTCTTCCAATTGCTGAGTGACTGTCTTCTCCGTCTGGCAATAGGCAGGATTGAACGTCTGGTTGTTGCAATAAGTACAACCACCCACCCCGACCGTTCCGTCACGATTAGGACAGGTGAAGCCAGCATTAAGGGAAATCTTCTGAACCTTAAAGCCCAACCTGTTCTTCAGCCATGAGCCAAACTCATTGTACCTCTGTTCCATTACAAGCGAACCTTAACGCTTCTGCGCTTACCATCAACATTCCATGTGATTACATACACTCCTGATGGGAGGTCGGAAACACCACAACGCTCGTCAGCCTTGAATGTGCGAACCAAAGAACCATTTGCAGAATATATGTTTACCACGAATGTAAGCATCTCCGGTGTCGCAGAACCAAAGTGAAGGACACCATTCTGCTTGTCAAGGGCAAGAGCATACTCCTCTGGCTCGACAGAAGCAATGGCGTTAGGGTCAACATACTTCTCAACAGGAAGGATGTTCCACAAGCGGTTGGCACTTGATGAGTTTCTCTCATCTGTAGTATAACTAAGAACACTTGCACCATTATGCGTTGCACCACCACTAAGGTTAATGGTGTGTTCAGTAGCAACATTCACGAGGTTGCACCTGCCATTTCTACCCTGCATCACCACTTGCCAGTACTGACGATTGTCACTATAGTCAAGTTCAGCAACAGACAACTGAGTACCGACATTGGTCGTTGCCGTGCTTACTCCTACTGTAGGGTCACAAAGCGCAAGTCCTGTAGCCTTATTGACAATAACATACTGGTCGTCACCGACAAGGATGAACCTCCATAGCTGTGTGTCACGCTCATCCGCACTTGACCAAGTGCAGACAGCACGACCTTCGGTGTCAAGGTAGTTACCCGTATTGCTATTGGCAATCCTATACCAATAGTTTTCAGGTTCAAACACTGGCTCTGGTGCATCCACCCATTTATTGTATAAAGCATCCTTGAGGAAAGCGATATGGCTTCTGATGAATGACTTAACATCATTCACATACTGGTTGTAACTTGAGTAGAGTACAATTTCATTATACATCCTTGTGGAAATGCCCCATTTAGCATAGTTAAGCGACTTTGACTCATCAAGCAGTTCTGAAAGGCTGTCTATCTGCTGATAGAGGTAATCCTCAATGCCTGCCTTGACGATTTCATCGAAACGACGATTGACAAGGGAGCCGAACCATGGATCTTGCCACATACGACCTACCCATTTCTTGGCATCACCGTATCCTTCCTCATCCATAAGCCTTGTCTGGGTGTTCGGAATACGTCTGTCATTGTTATAGGCGATGTCATAATCCCAGATAGGTCCCCAGTAAAGGAGAGGGTCGTCCTGGTTCTTATAGAAATATGTGCTGTAATAACCGTCAATATTTGCAGTCAGTTCCGTAACAAGAAACCAATTTGCCAAAGAAACAGAATCGACATACTGACGGTAACCCTTAATCGGATCCTTGAAGTTGGTTGACATAAGAGTCCTTTCAAAGGTATTGACGTAGTTACGGATATACGTATTCTGTTTAGCATCTATCTCTTCCTCTTCAGGATAATGGATGCGCACATATACCCAATTGTTTGTTGCAAAACAATTGCCGTCGTGGAAACCATCCACCTCCAGAAGGTAGCCACCCGTGATGTTGCTGTTTTCCGTAAGCGGATAATCCTGTTCAACCACGTTTACACGATGAGGGCGTACCTCTACCTGGTCGCTTATCTGATAAGTGCCGAGATAAGTGCCGTTGAGTGTCAGGTCAACGAACTTATGAGCAGGATTGTTCTTCAACCCGAGGAAATCGCCCATGAGCGAAGTGAGGGCATTGCGGAACAATGTCTTGTCACCGGCATTGGCGAGGAGTGTCCATGTCTTGGCATTAGCATAACCCTTGCCGAGGAGCTTCTGCTTCTTCTGGAACTTGATTTTGTAAGGCTTCTTACTCATGTTCCATGTCGAATTGCCTCGACCACGAATCTGGGTAGAGTCAAAAACCTGTACATTATCATCCTCGTCAATAAGAGTTATCTTTGAATAGATGTACTCTTCCTTGCTATAAATCGGTTTACGCTCGTATGTATCAATAATCATGTGTGGCAGGTTCGTAAGACGTGAAACCTGCTGTGCGTTTGCAACTCCTGAAAACAAGCAAACAAACAATACAATTGCAAAGTAAAATATTTTTTTCATACGCACATTCATAACATATTTGCGACAAATTTATGGAAAACTTTGAAAATAAACAAAAAACACGAAAAAACTTTTGTCAGAATATAGGAAAGTCGTATCTTTGCACGCCGATTATTATCGAGGGGACATGAAAATGCCCCCAAATCAGTGTGTGAATAGCGAAATCCTATTAGCCGGGAACGCGGTTCGTGAAGCACTGAAGCGTGACGGACAAGAAGACGTCTCGCGATTAAAACCACAGGCAACTGTGGACAGAGATTAATAATTAAAAGTAACAACAAAAAAAGGTTTTTAAATGAACACTTTAAGTTTCAAGACAAACTATGTAACTCCTGAGGCTGCAGACAAGAAGTGGGTAGTAGTTGACGCAGCAGGTCAGACACTCGGTCGCCTCAGCTCAAAGGTTGCAAAGATTTTGCGTGGTAAGTATAAGCCATGCTTCACTCCAAACATGGATTGTGGTGATAACGTTATCATCATCAATGCAAATCAGATTGTTCTCTCAGGAGACAAGATGAACTCTAAGATCTACCTTACTTATTCAGGTTATCCAGGTGGTCAGAAGAAGGCAACAGCTCTCGAAATGACAAAGCGCGTAAACGGTTACGAGAAGATCGTTCGTCACGCAGTAAAGGGCATGCTTCCAAAGGGCAAGCTCGGTTCTAAGATTCTCAGCAACCTCTACATCTACGAAGGTGGAGAGCACAAGCATGAGGCACAGAGCCCAGTAACAATCGATATTAACCTGTTAAAGTAATAAAAAAGGTATGGCAGTAAATTATATTAATGCACTCGGCCGTCGTAAGAGCGCCGTTGCTCGCGTGTACCTTTCAGAGGGTACAGGTAAGATCACAATCAACAAGCGTGACCTCAAGGACTATTTCCCATCTGAGCTCATCCAGTTCGTAGTAAAGCAGCCACTCAACCTTCTCGGTGTAGCTGAGAAGTACGATATCCTCGTAAACCTCAAGGGTGGTGGTTTCACAGGTCAGTCACAGGCACTCCGCCTCGCTATCGCTCGCGCACTCGTTAAGATCAACGCTGACGATAAGAAGGCACTCCGTGCTGAAGGATTCATCACTCGTGACCCACGTGCTGTTGAGCGTAAGAAGCCAGGTCAGCCAAAGGCACGCCGTAGATTCCAGTTCTCTAAGCGTTAATCATTGTACCTTATATTTCTACAACGCATGGTTCGCCTTGCAGCGTAGAGATAGACATACAAACCGCTTAAAGACTTATCGTTTAGCATCTAAACCGGAGAGACCTCCTCGGAGTTACTCGCTGGTTGGTTAAAACAAAAAATTAACTTAAAAAGAAAGTAAACTAATCTGGGTATCTGCCCTCGAAAGCAGAAAGCCAGACAAAACAAATCAAAATTATGGCAAGAACATCATTTGATACATTGCTCGCTGCAGGTGCACACTTCGGTCACCTCAAGCGTAAGTGGAATCCAGCTATGGCTCCATACATCTTCATGGAGCGTAACGGCATTCACATCATCGACCTCCACAAGACAGTTGCAAAGACTGAGACTGCTGCTGAAGCTCTCAAGCAGATTGCAAAGAGTGGAAAGAGAATTCTTTTTGTTGCTACTAAGAAACAGGCTAAGGACGTAGTTGCTGAGAAGGCACAGTCAGTTAACATGCCATACGTAATCGAGCGTTGGCCAGGTGGTATGCTTACTAACTTCCCTACAATCCGTAAGGCAGTTAAGAAGATGGCAAACATCGACAAGCTCATTGCAGACGGTACATACGCAAAGCTCTCTAAGCGTGAGAATCTTCAGATTCAGCGCAAGCGTGCTAAGCTCGAGAAGAACCTCGGTTCAATCGCTGACCTTACTCGCCTCCCATCAGCACTCTTCGTAGTGGATGTTATGAAGGAGCACATCGCAGTTAGCGAGGCTAACCGTCTCGGTATTCCTGTATTCGCTATCGTCGATACTAACTCTAATCCTAACAATGTTGACTTCGTTATCCCAGCTAACGATGACGCTTCAAAGTCAGTAGAGGTTATCCTCGACGCTGTTTGTGGCGCTATCAAGGAGGGTCTCGACGAGCGCAAGGCAGAGAAGGTTGACATGGAAGCTGCAGGCGAGAAGAAGGCAGAGGCTAAGGCTGAAGCTGAGGCACCAGCTGCTGAATAATCCGAATTAACGAAATTATTTCAAACTATAGTTAAAGGTGAGAAGTTGGAGGATAAATTATTTTTCACTTTTCACTTTTAACTTTTAATCCTTATTAAGACATTATGGCTATTTCATTAGCAGAAATCAATAGTCTTCGTAAGAAGACACAGGCAGGTCTCATGGACTGTAAGAAGGCTCTCGAAGAGGCTAACGGCGACGTAGAGGCAGCAATGGAGATTCTCCGCAAGAAGGGTCAGCTCATCGCTGCAAAGCGTTCTGACCGTGAGGCAGCTGAGGGTTGCGTACTCGCAAAGGTTGACGGCAACTTCGGTGCAATGATTGCACTCAAGTGCGAAACTGACTTCGTTGCAAAGAACGCTGACTTCGTTGCTCTCGCTACAGCTATCATCGACGCTGCTGTTGCTAACAAGTGCAAGACACTCGACGAGGTTAAGGCTCTCACTATCAACGGTGAGTCAGTAACAGACGCTATAACTAACCGTTCAGGTGTTACAGGTGAGAAGATGGAGCTCGACGGATACCTCACAGTTGAGGGCGAGAACATCATCGCTTACAACCACATGGCTGGTAACTTCCTCTGCACACTCATCGCCCTCAACAAGAAGTGCGACGAGCAGGTAGGTAAGAACATCGCTATGCAGGTAGCTGCAATGAACCCAGTTGCTCTCGACGAGGCTTCTGTATCACAGGAGACAAAGGACGCTGAGTTCAAGGCAGACATCGAGAAGGCTAAGCAGAACCAGATTGGCAAGGCTGTTGAGAATGCACTCAAGAAGGCAGGTATCAACCCAGCACACGTTGACTCTGAGGAGCACATCGAATCTAACACAGCTAAGGGTTGGATTACAGCTGAGGATGCTGCTAAGGCTCGCGAAATCATGGTTTCTGCAGCAGCAGAGGCAGAGGCTAAGCTCAAGCCAGAGATGATTGAGAACATCGCTAAGGGTATGCTTGGCAAGTTCTTCAAGGAGAACTGTCTCCTCGACCAGGCTTACATCGACGACTCTAAGGTATCTGTTAAGCAGTACCTCCAGTCAGTTGACAAGGAGCTTACTATCACTGACTTCAAGCGTTTCACTCTCCGCGCAGAGTAATTCGCACTAACATACAAGTCACTCACAAGGGCTGTCAGTTCACGCTGATGGCCCTTTTCTTTTCTCCCCTATTCGCCACCATTCTTCTCAGATTGGAAACACAAGACACAAATCCGCCACTCATTCTTTTGACGCCACAAAGATACAACATCTTCATTGCGCTTTTCGAATGATTTCCCAACTTTTTTGCACTTTACAAATATTTGTTATATAAAAATTCATGTGGGCAGTGGTTGAAAAATCCATAAAAAAATCATGGAAAACAAAAAAAATTGGCGGAAACACACCATATCACACATCAACAAAAAAAGTACTGATGCAACAAAGCAAAAAACTCTCACGATTGAATTACAGCACATTGACTTCACAAAACGTTACAGTGTTACAGTGTTACAGTTAGATTCAAAAGGATACTCTAAATAGGTCTTATTATATATATATTTATATATATAATAAGAAGTTTTTTATGTATAGTAAACACAAAAAAAACAACTGTAACACTGTAACGCTGTAACACTTTTTGAGAAATATCCTAAGAATAGCAAATAATAAGGAATGTGTATGATTGTGATTTATAACGCAATACAAAAGAAATGCGTATTTCGAAGAAAAAAGTTGCAAAAACATTCGAAATGCGCAATGAACATTTCTTACCTTTGCAGCGAGAAAAAACAAAGGGAGCACACTAAGGCCCCACCCTAACCCTCCCCAAAGGGAGGGAACAGAGTTACCAAGGAGTAAAAGTACAAATCCGCAAGAACTAAAAAACTTAAAAAACCAAAAACTTAAAAACTCAAGTCTTTGAGGAGCGATGAGGACTCGTTGAGGAGCCTGATTAACTCAAAACACAGAGGGCACAAAGAAAAACAGAGGGCACAGAGAAAGCCCCCCGACCCCCAAAGGGGGCGGCCATTCGGACAAAGTCATTTCTAATTACTCATTACTAAACGAAAGGTCATCATCCTATCTTAATCCGGATGGCTGCCCTCTTTGGGGGATAGGGGGCTTTTCAGAGAAAAATCTCCGTTACCTCTCTGCTCTCTGTGTTGAAACCTCTTCCGCGAATTTACCCGAATGGCCGCCCCCGTTACTTCCCTGCGGTCAGTGAGACCGCTTCGCTAAGTTGGGGGGCGGGGGGCTAATCTATCGAATTTGTCTGCGCACCAATCTTGTTCTCGTAATACTCAATTTTCATGCGATTCTTATCCTGCGATGCAGAGGCATCACGAAGTTGCTTCATGGCATAGGCATACTCGGAGAGGGCAACGACCTGTGACACCTCGTCCTGCGTAAGGCTACGACCCACGAAATCAAGAACCTCCTTACGCTCCAAGGCACTCTTATCCTTACTCATCACCGGAGCAATCTTGAGGAACGACCACTTGCGATTAGCATCAATCTTGACGAGAAGAAGCTGACCTTCCTCCTCAAGTTCAGGGAAGAACTCAAGCTTTGACTTGTCGCCAGCATGCTCCCTGAGCACATAGAAACCCTTGTCCTGATACTTGTCCTCCTTCTCGAACACAATGACTGAATCCGCCTCCATCTTTTGTATACGAGAACCATACACGGATGCGATGCTGTCAGCTGCTGCCAAATCCCTGCGAGCCTCATCAAGTTCATCACGGTCGTTCTGCTTGAGAGCCTCCCTGCGCTCCTCTATCTCATTTGCCCTTCGGCAAGAATTACAACTGCTGAACCCAACAGCTGCAAGTGTCATAAGAATGAATACTGCCTTCATAAGCGTTGCTATAAAACGGGAAATACAGAGTTTTTCGCCTCCAATTTCCACACATTGAAACTTATGTTGCAAAGATAGATATTTTTTTGATAGTACGATACGATATTTTTTAGTACCTTTGCACAAATTAAGAATTAAATGAAAAATCTATCAGATAAAGATATAAAAAAGGCACTTGACCATCCCGTGTTTCATCTTATCGGTGATACGGCAGACGAACTGAATCTGGAATGTTACGTCATCGGCGGTTGGGTTCGTGACCTTTTTCTTGAACGTCCGTCAAAGGATATTGACATCGTGGTGGCATTCAAGAATCCAAACGACAGACGCATTGCCAGTGAAGATGCTGACGACCAGGAGGGACAAGGCTCACGCCCGGGCATCATGCTTGCCGAAGCACTGAGAAAGAAGCTTAAGAAGGCGCACATAGCCATCTACCGTAACTTCGGAACGGCACAGCTCAAGAGCAAGGGCGTGGAGATTGAGTTCGTGGGAGCACGCAAGGAGAGCTACGACCGCAACTCACGCAAGCCGATAACCGAGGACGGCACACTGGAGGAAGACCAGAACAGACGCGACTTCACCATCAACGCCATGGCGCTCTGCCTCAACCACGACAGATTCGGCGAACTCGTTGACCCGTTCGACGGCATACGCGACCTTGAAGACAAGACAATAGCAACGCCACTCGACCCTGACATCACGTTCAGCGACGACCCTCTGAGGATGATGCGTTGCATACGATTTGCCACACAACTCAATTTTGACATTGAAGACGAGACATTCGAAGCCTTGTCACGCAACAAGGAACGAATCAAGATAATCAGCGGAGAGAGAATAGCCGACGAGCTGAACAAGATAATGCTCTCCCCTACTCCTTCAAAGGGAATAGTTGACCTCGAACGATGCGGGCTTCTCGACATCATCTTCCCTGAGCTTACTGCCCTGCAGGGCGTGGAAAAGAGGAACGGGAGGGCACACAAGGACAACTTCTACCACACGCTCGAAGTGCTCGACAACGTAGCCAAGGCAACCGCTGGCAAGGATTGGTGCAAGAACACTGAGGCATTCGACGGAGACATCAAGGAACACGCCCTATGGCTGCGCTGGGCAGCCTTGCTCCACGACATCGGCAAACCTAAGTCAAAGCGCTGGGACAACATCATAGGATGGACGTTCCACAACCATAACGACATCGGCGAAAGGATGATTCCAAATATCTTCCGCAGAATGAAGCTGCCGATGAACGAGAAGATGAAGTACGTGCAGAAACTCGTAGGACTTCACATGCGCCCGATAGTCATAGCAGACGAGGAAGTGACCGACTCAGCCGTAAGACGACTACTGTTTGAGGCAGGCGACGACATCGACGACCTCATGCTCCTCTGCACGGCAGACATAACGTCGAAGAATGCCGACAAGAAGCAACGATTCATCGACAACTTCCGACTCGTGCGACAGAAGCTCATCGACATCGAGGAGAAAGACAGAATACGCAACTTCCAGCCACCAGTAAGCGGCGAAGAGATAATGGAACTGTTCGCTCTCAAGCCTTGCCGTGAGATAGGAATACTCAAGACAGTCATCAAGGATGCCATCCTCGACGGAAAGATTCCTAACGAGCACGAACCTGCAAGGCAGCTACTGCTTGAGGAAGCAAGGAAACTCGGGCTTGAACCAAAAGTATAAATCAACTAAAACCCAAGGATAAAACGTATGAAACTATTTACGACATTAATGTGCGGAGCTGCTTTATTGGCACAAAGCGCATTTGCACAGACATCAAAACAGGACGTTCTCAACAAGATTGAGAAGGTCAACGACTACTGGCAGAGCCACAACACACCTAAGTGCCGTGGTTTCTGGGACAATGCGGCATACTTCACAGGCAATCAAGCCGTGTATGAACTCACAGGCAAGCAGCAGTATCTCGACTACGCCATCACATGGGCAGAGTACAACAACTGGAAAGGCGCAACACAGACAGACAGGAACAAATGGAGATACTCCACATACGGCGAAGGAATGGATTGGGTTCTCTTTGCCGACTGGCAGATATGCTTTCAGGTTTACATCGACCTCTACAAGGATGAGCACCGTGCTGAACGCCTTGAGCGTTGCCTTGAGGTGATGTGCTATCAGGCAAAGACAGACAAGAAGGATTACTGGTGGTGGGCAGATGCCCTCTACATGGGAATGCCTGTCTTCTCCAAGCTCTATACGGTCACTCACGACCAGAAGTTGCTCGACAAGCAGTATGAGTGCTTCCGCTGGACAGATTCACTTCTCTTCGACACCGAGGAACAGCTCTACTACCGTGACGGCAAGTACGTCTATCCAAAGGTAAAGACAAGCTGCAACGGCGGCAAGAGCTTCTGGGCACGTGGTGCAGGATGGGTACTTGCAGGACTTGCAAAGGTTATTCAGGACCTTCCAAAGGATTGCAAATACCGTCCATTCTACATTGACCGCTTCAAGAAGCTTGCAGCAGGCGTTGCCAAGTGTCAGCAGGAAGGCGGCTACTGGAGTCGCTCAATGCTCTGCGAGGGTGACGCTCCTGGTTACGAGACATCAGGCACAGCCTTCTTCACCTACGGATTGCTCTGGGGCGTGAACAACGGCATTCTTCCTGCCAAGACATACAAGCCAACCATCGACAAGGCATGGAAGTACCTCACAGAAGTAGCACTCCAGCCAGACGGCAGCATCGGCTACGTACAGCCAATAGGTGAGAAACCTGACCCAACAAAGACGGTAAACGCCAAGAGTCAGGCACCTTTCGGTACAGGCGCATGGCTGCTCGCCGCAACGGAATACTACAAGTCAATTAAAAATTAAAAATTAAGGACTAAGCGAAGCGGGCTCACTGACCGTAGCGAAGTAATTAATAGTTAGAATTAAGACTTAAAGCAATATTTGACTATAGCAGAGTCGTCCTTGGCTCTGCCGTAGTCCCCAAAAAGAAAAAGACCAAAATAAAACAAAAAAACGAATTAAAAATGAAATCATTTCTTAAGTACGTCCTCGCAACAGTCGTAGGACTTTTCGTAACAGGAATTATCTTTTCTATCCTTTCAATCCTCTCACTTGTCGGAATGGCAAGCATGTCAAGCGTAAAGCCAGACATCGAGGACAACTCAGTACTCGTAATCAAGCTCAACGGAACAATCTCGGAGCGTAAGCAGGACAATCCTCTCGCTTTCCTCACAAGCGGTTCAATGGACAGCGGCATTGCACTTGACGAGTTGCTCACAGCCATCAAGAATGCAAAGGACAACGAGAACGTGAAAGGAATCTACATAGAGGCAGGTTCGTCAGTAAGTGCCACACCAGCTGCCGTACAGGAAATACGCAAGCAGCTTGAGGACTTCAAGAAGAGCGGCAAGTTCATCCTCGCCTACGGTGAGACATACACCCTCGGCAGCTACTACATCAGCTCCGTTGCCGACTCAGTAGTCATCAACCCACAGGGCATCATCGACTGGAGAGGTATGGCAATGCAGACATTGTACTACAAGGACCTTCTCGACAAGCTCGGTGTGAAGATGCAGATTGTCAAGGTAGGTACTTACAAGTCAGCCGTTGAGCCATACATCCTCAACGACATGAGCGAGGCAAACCGTGAGCAGCTCACAGTGCTCAGCAACGAGATGTGGGGCGAGATGACAGCAGCAGTAAGCAAGTCACGCAAGATTAGCGTTGAGAAGCTCAACGAATATGCTGACTCACTCATCACATTTGCTGACCCAACTGTGTACAAGAAGTACAAGATGGTTGACAAGCTCGCTTTCTCTGACGAGGTGCCACAGATTATCGCCAACATGATGAAGATTGACGATGTGGACGACTATAACACAGTATCAGTAGCAGACATGGCTGCCGTAACAGGTAACGAGCCAAAGGACCCAAGCGGCAACATCATCGCCGTTTACTACGCAACTGGTGAAATCGTGCAGGAGGCTTCAACAACTTCATTCGCACAGGATGAGCAGATAGTAGGCGAAAAGGTAATCAAGGACCTCAAGGAACTTGCAGAAGACGAGGACGTGAAGGCTGTCGTTCTCCGCGTCAACTCTCCTGGTGGTAGCGCTTACGCATCAGAGCAGATATGGCATCAGGTCATGAACATCAAGGCAGAGAAGCCAATCATCGTGTCAATGGGCGGATACGCAGCAAGCGGTGGCTACTACATCAGTTGTGCAGCCGACTGGATTGTTGCTGAGCCAAACACACTCACAGGAAGTATCGGTATTTTCGGTATGTTCCCGGAGGCATCAGAGCTTATCAACGACAAGCTCGGCGTTCATGCAGCAACAGTAAAGACAAACCTCCACTCTGACTTCGGCGACCTCACTCGTCCACAGACAGAGAGCGAGCACAATATCCTTCAGGCATACGTCAACCGTGGTTACGAACTCTTCACCAAGCGTTGTGCCGACGGACGTAAGATGAAGCAGAATGACATAAAGGCTATCGGCGAGGGACGCGTATGGACAGGCGCTCATGCCAAGAAGATTGGCCTTGTTGACCAGCTCGGAGGTATTGACGATGCCATTGCAGTTGCCAAGAAGCGTGCAAAGATTGACAAGTGTACCGTCATTGCTTATCCAGCACAAAAGGGTATGTTTGAAGACCTCCTCAATGATGCTGTCAACACAGATTCCTATGCCGACGGCAAGATTAAGGAACTCATGGGCGACTACTACTTCATGTTCTCAAACATCAAGAACCTGAAGGGCAAGTCAAACATTCAGGCAAGCATGCCATACTATCTCATGTTTAACCTCTAACGGCTTGCCACACCCGGCAGGCACAACCATAAATTGATAAAGTGGAAGGAGATCATATAAAGACTCACGCTTACCTTGCTCCGCTCGCATGGCTTTACGCTGCGGCAACAAGTGTAAGAAACTTCATGTTTGAGACGGGAATACTCAAGTCAAAGTCTTACGACATTCCTATCATAAGTATCGGTAACATAACCGTGGGGGGTACAGGAAAGACCCCCCACACAGAATACATCATACGACTCTTGCAGGACAAGAACCAGGTGGCTGTGCTGAGTCGCGGATACAAGAGAAAAAGCAAGGGATTCGTACTCGCAGAGACAAACACGCCAATGAGCATGATAGGCGACGAGCCTTACCAGATGAAGAAGAAGTTTCCAAACATTCTCATGGCAGTTGACAAGGATCGCTGTGAGGCAATAGAGAAACTGACAGCACCTGAGATGAAGCCGGAGGTAGATGTGATACTCCTCGACGACGGCTATCAGTACAGATACGTACAGCCGGGCATGAACATACTCCTGACGGATTATCACCGACTGATATGCTTCGACAAGGTACTTCCTGCTGGTCGCCTTCGCGAACCTAAGCGAGGACAGAACAGAGCTGACGTGGTAATCGTGACCAAGTGCCCTGCCAACATCACACCGATGGAGATGCACGGCATTTCGAGGTCACTCGACCTTGAGAGCTGGCAACAGATATTCTTCACCACATTCGTCTATGGCAATCCATACAGGATGGACGACAACACGCAAACCATCACTCTCGACGAACTTGCACAGAAGGACATACTACTCGTCACGGGCATTGCGTCACCAGAGCAGATGGAGTACGACCTCAAGAAGCTTGGCATCAAGTTTGAGTCAATGCACTTCCCCGACCATCACGACTTCACGGCAGAGGAGAAAAGCAGAATCAAGGAGCGCAGCCGCGACAAGATTATCCTCATGACCGAGAAGGACGCTGCAAGGATAGAGGGCACGTTCGGCGAAGAGTCATCAAGGGTTTATGTACTGCCAGTGGAAGTGGAGTTCCTCGGCGACAAGGACGACCTCGACTTCAACAAGATAATAAAGAGCTACGTGAGCAAGAACTCACGCAACAGCATACTTTCAAAAAACAGAATAAAAAAATAATGGAAGGTAAACTTATCATTCTTGCCGCTCCATCAGGTAGCGGAAAATCAACAATAGTAAAGTATCTCATGGAGAACGAAGACCTCAACCTTCACTTCTCCATCTCTGCCACTTCACGTGCACCACGCGGCACAGAGAAGAACGGCGTCGAGTATTTCTTCATGACACCTGATGAGTTCCGCAGCCACATCGATGCTGGCGACTTCATCGAGTACGAGGAGGTATATACAGACAAGTTCTACGGAACACTCAAGTCACAGGTTGATGCCCAGCTCGCAGCAGGTGAGAACGTCATCTTCGACGTTGACGTCAAGGGTGCCATGAGCATCAAGAAGCTCTATGGCAAGCGTGCACTCAGCATGTTCATCCAGCCACCAAGCATCGAGGAGCTTCGCATCCGTCTCGAAGGACGTGGCACAGACGCACCAGAAGTCATCGAGCAACGACTTGCCAAGGCAGAATACGAGCTTTCTTTTGCCGACAAGTTTGACGAGGTCGTTGTCAACGACAACCTTGAGATTGCCGAAGTAGAGGCAGAATCCCTCATCGAGGACTTCTTAGAGGAGTAAGGTAAGGCCCCCTCCCGACCTCCCCGAGGGGAGGAGAAAGATACCGACAGAGTAAAAGTTAAAAAATAATAGTTAAAGCACCGTCCCCCTTGCCCGGATGGCGTTCTCCCCTCAGGGGGAGTTAGAGGGGGGCCGTGCCTCCTTGTATGGAAATAGCATCACTCGGTGAGTTCGGCCTCATTGACCGCCTCACAAAAAACATAGAACTGAAGAACAGCACATCCAAGCTTGGTGCTGGCGACGACTGCGCCATCATCGCACCAACAGAGGGCATGGAGACACTCGTCACTACAGACATGCTCATGGAAGGCGTACACTTCGACCTCACATACATACCGATGAAGCACCTCGGCTACAAGAGCGCACAGGTCAACTTCAGCGACATCTACGCCATGGGCGGAATGCCTAAGCAGATTACCGTGAGCATCGCACTCAGCAAGCGTTTCAAGGTGGAAGACCTTGAAGACTTCTACGAGGGCTTACAAGCAGCATGCGAACAGCACGGAGTAGATATCGTCGGTGGTGACACTTGTTCATCACGCACAGGACTTGCCATCAGCATCACCTGCATCGGTGAGGTAGAAGCAGGCAAGGCCATACGTCGTGACGGAGCAAAGGAGACAGACATCATCTGCGTGAGCGGTGACCTCGGTGCTGCCTACATGGGTTTCCAGCTTCTCGAACGTGAGAAACAGGTTTACTACAAGCAGATAGAGAATGCCAAGACAGACGCAGAGAAAATGGCAATATCACAACCTGACTTCTCTGGCAAGGAATACCTCCTTGAGCGTCAGATGAAGCCAGAGGCACGTCGTGACATCATCCTCAAGCTCCGTGAGGCAGGAATCCACCCAACAGCCATGATGGACATCAGCGATGGCCTCAGCAGCGAGCTTATGCACATCTGTAAGGACAGCAAGGTGGGTTGCCGTGTCTATGAGGAGCGCATCCCTATCGACTACCAGACAGCCGTCATGTCGGAGGAGATGAACATGAACCTCTCCACTGCTGCTCTCAATGGTGGCGAAGATTACGAACTTCTCTTCACCGTACCTATTGCCGACCACGACAAGATTGAGCAGATGGAAGGTGTCAAGGAGATTGGCTACATCACCAAGGAAAGCCTTGGCACTGCCCTCATCACACGTGACGGCAACGAATTCGAGCTTAAAGCTCAAGGATGGAATCCGCTGAAGGAGGAATAAACCTTCGGAGTTAAGAGTTAAGATTTTATAGTACAATACTCTTTTACAAATAACGCAGAGACATTTGGTTCTCTGCGTTATTTGTTTTATGACCATTTAACACCTGTTAAACGACTGTTTAACGACTATTAAACATTTCCTAAACGATTGACTTATTTTTCCTCCGCAATACACTCCAGTACACTGCGCTATGTCTTATTTTAAATAAGACATACTGGAAGTAGTTGTAAATCAAAGCGAAAATCAGAACCTGCGGAAATCGTCAGATGTGAATACCCATTCGGGAGTAATGAACTTGCCATCCGTGTTGTCGGGATTGAGTTCGAACCATGGAGAATCGTCGTCTGCACGAAGAATCTCTATCTCCTGCGCTGGCATGTAACTCTGGCATATCATAATCTTGATAGGCAGCCCCTGCTTCAACGGACGCAACACATCAAGGACGGTAACAGCATGACCGGGATGACCGCCTTGAATGATGACATCGCCCGGACGCACATCCTGCCAACGAATCTTGACAAGTTCCTGTTCGAGTGATGCTGTACCAGCATAGAGAAACACCTGACTTAGATACTTGCGGAACGTAGCATAACTCTTATCTGCCTTGCTGTCCAGTTCCCACCATGTCTTTGTCTGCTGCGCATTGGTCTTTATCCTGTAGCCCTCTGCCCACTTGGTGTAGTCACATCGGAAACCATTGGTGAAATTGAAATGTATCTTGTCGTACTGCTTGGTCTTGAACAGGTATTCAGCACGAAGACGTATGACGGCATCCGCACATTGTTGCAGGTTCTCCTTGCCAATCTCCATGTCGATAACACCGATATTGACATCGTATCTTTTCTCCTCACCATTATAATAATGCGTCGGATAGCCATGCGGCTTCAGCGGCAACGACCTCAGATACTCCGCATACTCGCTACTGTCACAGCGGACATAGTTGCTGTGTTCAAACAGAAACCTGTCACTTACGGTCTGTCCCTGTTCATTTATATATGGGTTCTCCTTCTGCTCCTCGTCATTCGCCTGCGCCCTCTGGCTATGCGCACAAGAAACATAAGTGAACGACAGCAACAATGAAGCAATAAGAAACGCTTGCTTTGTTTTCATAATCTAAAGCATGATGATTTCTATACGGAAAGTTTACAAGTATCAAACTCAGCCTTTGTGATGTAGGAATTTAAGACGAACCTTTCGGCTATGTCCTGCATCGTCAGGTTTAGCACTCCCCACATGGCATGATTGTCACCATGCGAATACACAGACACCACATCACCTTCCTGGTTTACCTCAACTGCACGACGAACCATGTTGTCTTCATCATTATAATGAACAAACCATGATGTTTTCGTCTTGTCAATACTTATATGGAAATACACGTCATGCGAATGTCTTACATTCCCGAGCGTAACCAAATCTCTTGTCACAATCACCGATTCTGGCATAACCTCATCTGCTGCAAACACTCCGATACCATCAATGACACGCTGCATAATGCTTGTCATGCAACAGTTCCACAATCTTAGGGACATAACTGGAGTATTCACACTCAGCTATTCCTTCAGGCACACCAATCGGATTCCATTCCGCAAGATAATTGGCAACATCGTTGTATATACTTATTTCACTTTCCATCCTCATAGCTATTTATTCATGTTGTTTACACAACAGAGACATTTGAGTATTGTTCATACGTTCCAGCCGCCCAGAGTTTGTCCACTATTTCTCGCTTTCAAGATATTTGATATTGGAGCGGATAAGTTCATCATCTGGTGAGAGCTCGAGAGCCTTCTTCATCAGCTTGAGTGCACCAGCCTTATCGCCATCCTCAAGCAACATGATTGCCTTATCATTATAAAATATGGAATGTTTCGGATTATACTTGATGCCAAGTTCAGCAAACTTGATACCAAGATGACGGAACGATGTAGAATAATAACAGTTTGTGAAATAATCATGCAAAGCACTCTCAACCGTCTGTTGCTGCGGATCTACGGCAACATCTGCCGTCCAAGTAAGTTCAGCCTTCTTATTTGCAAGAATCCAGTTGACTGTCTGTTCCATTATTGCATACGCCTTGTCGCCATCATCAAGCATACGGTAAGTAGCAGCAAGACCGAAACGCAGGTCAAGACGCTGAGGACACTCTTCGATTCCCTTCTGCAACCATGCTAAGGCCGAATCAATCTGTAAAGTATCGACAACAGAATAACCACTATACATATAATATTCCTTTGATGTAACGGAATCACGAAGCACCATAGCCTCCGTTCCCACATACAAAGGGATGTAAGCATCGGTATGTATCTCCGTACTTATACCTTTACTCAAATGTTCATTAAACACATCGGCATAGTAGTCACCGCTCTTTCCAGAAGGAACATCAATCGAAGTTTCATTTCCATTTGAATTGCCACAGGCACTGCATATCTGCGAGAGTAACAACATCAGGAGGATTGAAATAGATAATGTTTGTTTTGTATTCATAAGTTTATTTAATATTTATGTTTATCATATCAATGACATGGGCCGTCAAACAGAATCTCGGTGATGGCGGTGTCCTCATACTTTGAGCCAGGATAGACATCAAGTATTTCGAAGCGGACAATCCAATCGTTCTTAACCTTACTACCCCTCTTTGGACCTATCATGCCAACCTTGAAGAGCTGCTCGTCACGTGTGTCCTTCAGCTTGAGGATTGCAACTGGCACATCATTATAATATATCTTCAATTCCTTGACACGTGAGTTCTCCTCCCACACCCTCTGCGACTTAGCATAACCATTGATGATATGAATCTCATCGAAAGGAATACTCTGCTTGTCAAAGACAATATCGAGATACTCGCCGATGCCTTGTCCCTCTGCACCTTCCACCCATGCGGTATGAAGATTTCTGTCCTTAGCATTGCCTGGTGCACAGCTTATTGCTCCGTTCTCAGACAAGAAACTTGAAGCCTTGGTTTCCTTCGTGTTACCACCACAGTACCAGCTGCAACCGACATTATACACCTCTGCAAACATCAGATATTCCGCTGCTATCTTAGCGCACTCGTCAAGATAGTCACTGTCTATCTGATTCTTGTACTTTTCGGCAGACATATTCGGCAACTTATACGGATAGGTCTTGTAAGGCGTAAACTCCTTCACAGCGTTCTCCACCGATATCTTATTGATGACGGTCTTGGTAGCGAACGAACCTCCTGCAATAAGAAAGGCAGTAGCAACAATTGCTGCCACATTACGCCATAGATGAGTCTTGCGTACAGGCTTGACAGCAAAATGCTTTGCCTCGAACTTTGACCACTTATCTTCCACATCCACTGGCTTGTCGATATAGTCAATCATCGACTCGATATGCTCATCCGTATAATTCTCTGGATGTTCCTGCATATCCCTAAACTTGTTTGTAACACTTGACATAATGCTGATTGTTTATTTGTTCCTTTATACGATTGATAATACGTGACAGATGTTTCCACACAGCTACTTTGCTTATTCCTTCCACCACAGAGATATCATCGTAACTGTAGCCCTCCGTGAAGCGCAACATGAATATCCTCTTGTCCTGCTCCGTCAATGAGTTCTCAACTATCTCCATCACATCTGCAAGACGCTCATCCTCGTCAACCTCATCGCTATCTTCTGTCACGACTGCATTCACCATACGATTGTGCACATCCTGATGATTGATACGTTTGATACACTGGTTACGTACGCTGGTAAGAAGGTATCGTTCCTCTGTGTCGGGTAAAAGCACTACATTATGGCATAGCAGAAACTCAAAGATGTCACTTATGACATCCTCGCTCTCCTGCTCATCACACAGTATCGTGCGTGCAATGCGGTTCATCTTCGCATAATACTGTGTGAACAACCTATGTATCTCTTCTTTTTCCATACTTATACCCTCTATACCGCTAAAGGGAACAAAAAACTAACCATGATATAGACTTTTTTTCATTTCATGGTAAAAAAACTTTGGACAAAGGTAATCATTTGTTTGCAATGTAACAAAACAGAGAGCGTGTAAATGCATGCTCTCTGTTGTCTAACAACCGTTTTATCAGATGTTAAAACCATAACTCAAGTTTCGGATTTACTTCTTTGGAACTACAAGATTTTATGTGGCCGATGTCTTTACCACGAACCTTCAGTTCGGCGTAGCCAATTACATGGACATTTTATAATCCCACGGAGGCACGGAGCACACTGAGTTTTAATACAAAGTTTGCAGATTTTGTATGAGTTCACGGAAGTCGCTTGTGCTCCATTGAGTTCACGGAGCCCCCCACCAACCACTCCATTTGTGTAAGAGAGGGTCTATCTCTGTGCCCCTGCTCTCTGTGGGAGAAAAAAACAACAAGTTATCTCGGTTCTCAGTTATAAAGGCATCTCTGACCATATAGGTCGTATTTGGGGGACCTAACTTTTCGTCATAAATCATATATTTATATGATTGACGAAAAGGAAAAAGAGCAGTACCTTTGCACAAAATTTTTAAGGTAAATGCAAAGTTTAGGAACTCTTACTGCAATAACAACTATTATCGGTAGCCTTATTATCCCTAATGGTAATGAGAATAACGACAGCAACGTAGAAGACGTGGACAGCATAACGCCTACGATACAAATGGACGAGGTGGAAGTCATCTCCACCGTCAAGGAGAACACCGTAATGCGTCAGCTACCGTCTGCCGTCAACATGGTTTCACGCCGACAGCTCGAAGCCAACAACGTCAACTCCATCAAGGGAGTTGCTACGATGGTACCAAACTTCTTCATGCCCGACTACGGCAGCCGACTCACAAGTGCAATATACATACGTGGAATCGGTTCACGCATCAATACCCCTGCCGTGGGAATGTATGTGGATAACGTGCCTTATGTAGATAAGTCAGCCTTCGACTTCAACTTCTTCGACATCGAACGTGTGGATGTGCTACGTGGTCCGCAGGGAACTCTCTATGGCCGTAACGCCATGGGCGGCATCATACGTGTATATACAAAGAATCCATTCTCGTACGAAGGAACAGACGTGAATCTTGGTTACACCTCTGGTGATGACCACCGCCGTGCAAGTCTCACCCACTATCACCGATGGAGCGACAAGCTCGCCTTCTCTGCAGGAGGCTATTATGAAGGTGGCGACGGATTCTTCCACAACGACTTCACAGGCAAGAAGTCGGACAAGATGCAAGCAGGCGGAGGTAGAATAAGAGGAATATACAAGCACAGCAACAAGCTGAACTTCGACTTCAACGTCAGCTACGATTACAGCGATGAGGGTGCATATCCTTATTATTATATGGGAAGCCTCACTGACCCGACATACATGACAGAGAGTATCGACAAGATAACCAACAACCGAGAGAGCAAGTACCGCCGTGGTATGCTCAATGCAGGTGTGAACGTAGAATACAAGGCACCACGTTTCGTGATGAATGCCATCACAGGTTACCAGTACCTCAACGACCGTATGTTCATGGATCAGGATTTCCTCTCAACGGACATCTACACCCTTGAACAGAAGCAACGCATCAACACAATATCTGAGGAGATAACCTTCAAGGATAGGAACAATGACGGACGCTGGCACTGGGTGAGCGGCATCAACGCCATGTATCAGACACTCCACACCGAGGCACCCGTCACATTCTACAGCGATGGCCTCCGTTGGCTCGAAGGCAACATCAACAGCAATATGCCAGACATCCAAAACAATGAGAAGATGTCTGTAATGAAAGGAATGGGCTTCACAAGCATGGGAGTAAACTTCCGTGGTGATGAACTACGAATGAGTGGCGAGTACAACACACCTACACTCAGCCTTGCTCTCTTCCATCAATCCACTTTCGACATTACCGACCACCTCTCACTTACAGCAGGACTACGAGTTGGCTATGACATGATGAAGGCTGATTTCTATTCACCAGCCAACGTAGATTATGGATTCTCAATGCCAAACACCATGTTTGACTACATGAACCTTGACATTCAGAATCTAACAAGCAGCATCCTATACGACGGTACACTCAAGAATAACCATTCCGTTGTCTTGCCTAAGTTTGCCGTAAAGTACGACCTCGGCAAACACGGCAACATCTACGCTTCCGCCTCAATGGGTCAGCGTGCAGGAGGCTACAATCTCCAGATGTTCAGCGACCTCTTGCAAGGCAAGTTGAGAGTAGATATGATGGACGGCATAAAGGAAGGTGTGGTGAATTACCTTACAGACCTCCGCAAGGAAAAGCCAAACATGCCCGACTTTGTACCAGGTTTCGTCAAGGATAAGATGGACGAGAACATGCCACAGTTCCAAACTCCAGCAGCAGAGCAGATTGTGTATAAGCCAGAATACTCATGGAACTACGAACTGGGCATGCACCTCAACCTTGCAGAGCGCAAGCTTCAACTTGATGCCGCCATGTTCCTCATCGACGTGCGCGACCAACAGATTGCACGTTTCGCTCCTTCAGGACTCGGCAGAATGATGGTCAACGCAGGCAAAAGCCGTAGCTACGGTGCAGAACTCACTGCACTCTGGCGACCAAACGCACACTGGGCATTCATGACCAACTACGGATTCACACATGCCAAGTTCACAGAATACAATGCTGGCGATGGAGCTGACTACACAGGCAACTACGTTCCTTTTGTCCCTAAGCACACTCTCCACGTGGATGCCTCACACACATGGCTCATCTCTGAGACAAGATGGTTGCGCACCATCTCCCTCGGTGCCAACTGCCGCATGGCAGGACCTGTATATTGGACAGAAGCCAACGATGCACGACAGGACACATATTACACCCTCGGTGCACGCCTTGCCTTCGAGACAGAACACGCCACCATCCAGCTATGGGGCAAGAACCTCACCGACCAGAAGTACAACACATTCTACTTCATCAGCGTAAACCGTGGCTACGAACAACATTGCAAGCCATTGCAGTTCGGAGTGGACGTGAAGCTGTCGCTTTAATAAAAGACCCTCTCCCCACCCCTCCCCCTCTATGGGGAGGGTGACTAATGCAAGGTGAAACAATCCCTTTCGACCATCATTGGCCGAAAGCAAGCCTTCGCCACAAGAACTCAAAAAAATCTTAAGAACTCAAAAAATCAAAAACTCAAATATAAATGAAAAAATTATTTACATTTATTCTTTCAGTTGCATTGGCAACAACAGCAATGGCTCAGCATAGTGCAGCCATGACATTCGTAGGTAAAGCCAACTTCTACGTCACAATGGGCGGACAGAAGATGGGCGAGACAAACATGCCATCCGACACAATCATCTACAGCGGTGCCAACTTCATTATCCCAAGCATGAACTACAATGGTTCAGTCATTCCTTCATTCACAATCAAGGGAACAACATTCTCTGGCGGTATGAACGGAGTCACTTGGGCTGACCAGCCATTCGAGACAACAGTCACAGTAGATGGAACAGAAAAGACTATCAAGGGTTCATCACTCACAGGTACATACACACGTGCCAACAATATCCATAAGGTAGTACTCAGCATCACATTCACATACGGCAACATGCCAATGCCACTCACTTACAACATCGAGTCATACTATGTCAAGTCATATACTGACGCTCTCGACGTAGAAGTTAAGAGCATCGCTACATACCCTGCCGACGAGAAGGTAACATACAACGTCCGCACATACGAGGAGGATGGCAAGGTAAAACTTGACGTTGCCGTTCCTTCTTACACACTCAAGAACACTTTGATGGGCGACCTCAACGTAGGCACATACACAGTCAAGGGACTTGAATACAACGAGGAGAAAGGTGGCTACTACCGCAACTATGCCAACGATGGTCTCACAATGCAGTTCTCGTCATCAGGCTCAATAGCTTCAGGCGAGTATGCCCTCAGCGCAGGCGACAATGGCACAAACATTCAGGACATCATCGTTACACTTAACGACAAGAATGCAGTAACATCAATCCTCAACCAGTTCAAGGTAGGCAAGATGCCATTCCAGATTGTATCCACATTCCCTGGCACACTCGTTCCTACTGCCATCGCTGACGTGAAAGCAGACAACAGCAATGCCTCTGCCATCTACAACCTCAATGGACAGGTCGTAAAGGCTATGAAGAAGGGCAACCTCTACATCGTCAACGGCAAGAAGTACTTCTGCAAATAGCCACATAAACACATACATAAATATCAAAGGAGGAAGCCTCGCATCATGCGTTGCTTCCTCCTTTTTCGTATCACGGAAAACCATCCACTCATATAGCCAAAGAGCTAAAGTATGCCACTTCCGCATCGTAAACTTGATAGTTACGATGCGTAAAGTTGTATGATTTTGTAAGATAAATAGCATAAAACAAGCAGTGCTGCATCACACAAGGCAATACAGCACCGCAAAATAAGTTTCTATAAGCCATTAGAGAGTTTTAAGCTATGCATATACCCAGCAAAAAGCAACCCTGGACCTAAAACCACCAGCAATGCCAAAATAAGACAGATCCATCTTTTATCCAATTTGTATTTCTGCATTATTGGCTTTGCATTATTTATAAAATTTGTCCTTTTACCAAAGAACCAAAAAATAAAAAAAGCAGAAAGTACCAATATTATCCAATACCAATATTTTGCCCCTGCAATTGAAGAAAATGAAACGCCAAACCATAATAACAGTTTAACCAAACCAAACATAAATGTCATTGCAAAAGAAATAGACAAAGCAATCTTTGCCCCAAATATGTCATTTTCTTCGCAAACACTTTCAAACCTTCCGCGATACATGATATACAGTAACAAATCAAATACAATCATATGATTTATAGTATTTATAACACAATTCATTCAAAGTGACTTTTGAGGCAGGAGTCCCATAGTAAACCACCAGCAAAACAAGCTGCTGCTGTAACAGGTCCTCCAGCCATAGCACCGATCGACAAGCCAAGACTTACACAATTATTTACTGTAAAACCAGTTTGTGATATCTCATAAAAGCTACATGCTATACCTATGCCACCTAAAGCATTACCAACTCTTCCTAAAGTTTTTGCAGCCCGTTGTGCATATTCCATAGAATATCTTATGCCAGCAGCTCCTTTAACGATATATTTCCCATTGACTTTTCTAAGCACCTCTGGTCCATAATGTTTACCACTAGCTGTTGTCCAATATGGTCTTACTTGACCTGCAACTTTTTCACAATGGTATCTATTATAAGAAGCTCTAGAAACAGCAAATCCAACAATAGAAGCCCCATAATTAGTAGCAGAAGCCAATCTCGACCATACGGAACTCTTTGCATTTGCATACCTCTCCGACATCAAATTCTCACTATTCTTCTGTCTTTCCGTATATGGGGCAAATGGATATGGCTCTTGTTCACAATTTTCATCGTATTCTACTTGAACGTCATCGTCATGCATCGCATGATTAAACGTAGA